>CALEDU010000136.1 GCA_937949455.1 uncultured Tepidimonas sp.
CTCGATGGCGACGGCCCGATCCGGCTCGATCCAGGCACGCGCCGGTGCCTGCAGTCCAGCCCGCATCTGGGCCAGGATCTGCAAGGGGTCTTCGCCGCGCGGGTTGTCGCTGGTCAGCAGCACGCGGTCGGCACCCTGCTCGGCCGCAGCGGCCATGCGCGGGCGCTTGCTGGGGTCGCGCTCGCCCCCGCAGCCCAGCACACACCACAATTGCCCGCCCCGGCGGGCGGCCAAGGGGCGCAGCGCCTGCAGCGCCTTATCGACCGCATCTGGGGTGTGGGCATAGTCGATCAGCACCAGTGGTAGGCCGTCCGCAGGGCCCTCGGTGGCTTCCCACGCCGGCTGCATGCGGCCGGGGACGGGGGTCAGTGCACAGCGGGCATCCGCGATGGCCGACCACGGCAGCCCGCGGCTGCGCCACACCGCCATGGCAGCCAACAGGTTGCCCAGGTTGTAGTCCCCCACCACCGGCAACTCGAACGTGGTGTGGGTGGCACCTTCGGCGACCGTGAAGCGGGCCCCGTTGGGCAACCATTCGCGCGCCAGCAGGCGCAGCCGGGCGTCCGTCGCCGCCGGGTCGGTGGCATAGGTCCAGAGGTCGAGCCCACCGGCCGCCGGGCGTGCATCCAGTGCCTGTGCCAGTTCTCGACCATAGGCATCATCCACGCACACCACGGCCACCTGCAGACCTGACCAATCAAACAGGCGCCGCTTGGCGGCCCAGTAAGCCTGCATGCTGCCGTGGTAGTCCAGGTGGTCTTGCGTCAGGTTGGTAAAAAGGGCCGTGTGCACGCGGGTGCCGTCCAGCCGACCCTCCTCGATGCCGATGGAGGACGCCTCCAACACCACGGCCTGCAGGCCATCGTCGGCGAAGGCGCGCAGCGCGCGCTGCAGCGTCACGGGGTCGGGGGTGGTCAAGCCGGTCGGCACCAGCGCCGAGCCCGGCTGGCCGATGCCGAGTGTGCCGATCAAGCCTGCGCCTACGCCCAGCGCCTGTAAGCCTTGTGCCGTCCACCATGCGATCGATGTCTTTCCGTTGGTGCCGGTCACAGCGATCAGGTCCAGCGCCTGGCTCGGCGAATGCCAGAATGCGCTGGCCAGCGGTCCAGCCGCCGCGCGCAGGCCGGCATAGGTGGCCACCCGCGCTGCGCTGGTGGGGGCATCGGCCGCAGCAAGGTCGAAAGCCGCATCAGGGTGCGCACGCAACCAGCCGGCCAGGCCCTGCGCCTCTACGACGGCGGCGACGGCACCGGCCTCCAGCGCTGCGCGCACGAAGCGACGGGCATCGGCTGCGGCGCCCGGCCAAGCGACAAACGCATCGCCGGGGCGGATCTGTCGGCTGTCCGCGCACAATCCGGTAGCGCCTCGCTCGCGCAGCCACGCCAGCAGCGCATCCAGGGTGACAAAGGACGGCACCATCAGACCGGCTCCTCCTCGATCACATCGGCGACGATCTGCGGCTGCACCCGCATGTCGGGCGGCACGCCGAGCAAACGCAGCGTCTGCTGCACCACATCCGAAAACACCGGTGCAGCCACGGCCCCGCCATAGATCACGCCATTGCTCGGTTCATCGACCATCACGGCGATGACCACCCGTGGCTGCTCCACCGGTGCCAGCCCAACGAAGAAGCTGCGGTATTTGCGTGCCGCGTAACCCTTGCCCTCCTGCTTGCGGGCGGTACCGGTCTTGCCCCCGACCGAGTAGCCGACGGTCTGCGCCAGTTGGGCAGTACCGCCAGGGCCCGCGGCCATGTGCAACATCCGCCGCACGGCCAAGGCGTTGCGTTCGCTGAAGACGCGCACACCGTGCGCCGGCTGGTGCACACGCATCAGGGTGACCGGGACCAACTCCCCACTGCGGGCAAACACGGTATACGCCTGGGCCAGCTGCAGCAGAGACACGGACAGGCCGTAGCCGTAGCTCATGGTCGCCTGCTCGATTGGCCGCCACGTCTTGTAGGCGCGCAGGCGACCACTGGTGGCACCGGGAAAGGGCACCTGCGGCTTTTGCCCGAAGCCCGCGCGCGTGTAGGTCTCCCACATGTCGCGCGGCTGCATCTGCATCGCCATCTTGACCGTGCCGACGTTGCTGGACTTCTGGATCACCTCGTTGACGGTCAGCACGCCATAGGCATGCACATCCGAAATGGTGAACCCGCCCATCTGCAGACGGCCGGGGGCGGTCTGGATCGGCGTGTCGGGGGTAACCAAGCCCTTGTCGAGCGCCAGCGCGGCGATGAAGGGCTTCATCGTCGAGCCCGGTTCGAAGCTGTCGGTCAGTGCCCGGTTGCGCAGCTGCTCACCAGTCAGATTGCGGCGATCGTTGGGGTTGTAACTGGGGTAGTTGGCCAAAGCCAGCACCTCGCCACTCATCGCATCCAGCACCACCACACTGCCGCCGCGTGCGCTGTGTTGCTGCACCGCCTCCTTCAGGCGCTGGTAGGCAAAATATTGAATCTTGCCGTCGATAGAGAGCTGCAAATCCTTGCCATCCACCGGCGGCACGATGTCGCGCACATCTTCGACGATGCGGCCAAGCCGGTCCTTGATGACCCGACGCGACCCAGGACGGCCGAGCAATTCGCGCTCGAATGCCAGCTCCACCCCTTCCTGGCCCCGGTCTTCGACATTGGTAAAGCCAACCACATGCGCGACGGCCTCACCCTGGGGATATTGCCGCTTATACTCTTTGCGCAGGTACAGGCCCTTGATGCCCAGCGCCTGCACCTGGCGCGCCACGGGTTCATCCACCTGGCGCTTGATCCAAACGAAGTTTTTCTCGCCCACGTCCAGCCGGCGTTGCAGTTCAGCCAGCGGCATGCCCAGCAGGCGCGCGGCGTCGCGCAGCCCAGGGTGGTTGGGGTCTACGTCCTCGGGATCGGCCCAGACGCTCTGCGCCACCACGCTGGTAGCCAGGATCATGCCGTTGCGGTCCAGGATGCGGCCGCGACTGGCGGGCAGCTCCAGTGTGCGCGCATAGCGGACTTCGCCCTGGCGCTGAAAGAAATCGTTACCAATCACCTGCACGTAAGCTGCGCGCGCCGCCAACCCAACGAAGGCCAGCGCCAACACCCCGACGATGAAGCGGCTGCGCCAGACCGGCGTCGCACTGGTCAGTAGCGGGCTGCTGCCGTAAGGGATGCTGCGCGCCGACTGAACCGCGGTCACGGGCCGACGACTCATGGGCGACCTCCCGGCCCGACCTCGGTGGACGACAGGGCCACATATTCGGTGATGCCAGGGTGGGCCGGGCGCATCTGCAACTGGCGCTGGGCGATTTGCTGTACCCGTGAGGGAGCGGCCAGAGCCCGCTGCTGGGCAATCAAACGCTCGTGCTCCGCCGCGAGTCGGTTGGCCTGCGCCCGCGCGCGCTCGTTGGCCACATACAGCCGCCGCGATTCGTACTGCAGCGTCACCAAATAGAAGCTGCTGGCCAGCAAGGCCAGCAAGATGGCGAGGTTCAGGCGCGTCATGACCGCCTCCTGCCGACCGACCCCATAACTCCTGCGCCCCCAGCAACACCCGCGGACAGCAAAGCGGCAGTGCGGGTCGCAGCGCGCATCACCGCGCTGCGCGCACGTGGGTTGGCCTGCACTTCGGCCGCGCTGGGCAGGGTGCGCGAAACTTGCGCGAGCAGCGGCGGCGCAGGCTCGACCATCGGCACGCGCCGATCCACGGCCGGCCGCGCATGCCGGACCATGAACTGCTTGACCATCCGGTCTTCCAGCGAATGGAAGCTGATCACCACCAGCCGAGCACCCGGACGCAGCACGCTCAGACTGGCGTCGAGCGCTTGTTGCAGCTCTTCAAGCTCGGCGTTGACGTGAATCCGAAGAGCCTGAAATGTGCGCGTTGCAGGGTCCTTGCCCGGCTCGCGGGTTTTGACCGCGCCAGCCACGATTTCGGCCAGCTCGGCGGTGGTTCGAACAGACCCCCGTTCCTGTCGGCGACGATCAATCGCCTTTGCAATCGATGCAGCAAACCGCTCTTCGCCGTAGTCACGAATCACCTCCGTCATCTCGGCCACCGAGGCCGTGGCCAGCCACTCGGCAGCGCTCGGGCCGCGCGTGGGGTCCATGCGCATGTCCAGCGGGCCGTCGTGGCGAAAGGAAAAGCCGCGTACCGGATCGTCCAGTTGCGGCGAGCTGACTCCCAGATCCAGCAGCAGCCCGTCCGCGCTGGCCTGCGCCAGCGTACCCAGGGCCGCAAAGCCCTCGTGCCGCACCACCACGCGCGCATCCTGCGCCGCCAGCGCCTGCGCCACCGCAACGGCCTCGGGGTCTTTGTCGAATACCGTCAGGCGCCCCGCCGGCGACAAACGCGCCAGGATCGCGCGGCTGTGGCCGCCTCGACCAAAAGTGGCGTCGATGTAATGTCCGTCCGGTTGGATCTGAAGGGCCTCGACCGCTTCGTTCAACAGGACGGTGCGATGAAGGTAGGCCATCTGCACCGCCCGGCCCTCAGAAAGAGAAGTCCTGGAAGGCCTCGGGCATCTCGCCCCGCATTGCCTCGGCCTCCTGGGCCGCGTAGGTAGCCGCGTCCCACAGCTCGAAGTGGTTGCCCATGCCCAGCAGCATGGCCTCCTTGGTGATACCAGCGGCAGCGCGCAGTTCGGGGGCGATCAGCACGCGGCCCTGAGCATCCATCTCCACGTCCTGCGCATTGCCCAAAAAGATGCGCTTCCACCACTGGGCCGACATCGGTAACTGCGCGATGCGCTGGCGAAACGCCTCCCACTCGGGACGGGGAAAGATCATCAGACAGCCGTGCGGATGCTTGGTGATGGTGAGCTGGCCCGCCGCGGTCGCGCTCAGGACGTCACGATGCCGGGTCGGCACCGAGAGCCGGCCTTTGGCATCGAGACTGAGGGACGAAGCGCCTTGAAACACGGGTCAGATCCGTCGGAGAGAAACCACTTTTCACCACTTTTTTGCACTCACTCCCACTGTAACATCAAAAATCGGTCCAGCACAAGCCGGTCGTCGGTTTTTTTCGTGAGAAATCAAAGACTTAAGGCCGATTTGCAGGGCAAATCGGCCTTAAAAAGACATCAAAAATCAAGCGCTTGCGCAGCAAGCTGCAAGCAAAACCTGAGGATCCGAGCCCCCACCCCCTTCAGAGGATGAAGCGCGACAGATCCTCGTCGCGCGCCAACCCGCCCAGGCGCGCTTCCACATAGGCAGCGTCGACCGTGACGGTCTGGCCGCTCAAGCGCGCGGCGTCGAAGCTGACCTCGTCGAGCAGCCGCTCCATCACCGTGGCCAGCCGGCGCGCGCCGATGTTTTCGGTGCGCTCGTTGACCTCCCAGGCGATGGCGGCTATGCGGCGGATACCGTCGTCGGTGAAGGCCAGCGCCACGCCCTCGGTGGCCAGCAGCGCCTGGTACTGACGCACCAGGCTCGCGTGGGTCTGTGTCAGGATGGCCTCGAAATCCTGCACCGACAGGGGTTGCAGCTCCACCCGGATCGGAAAACGCCCTTGCAGCTCCGGGATCAGGTCGCTCGGCTTGCTGAGGTGAAAGGCCCCGCTGGCAATGAACAGGATGTGATCGGTCTTGACCGGCCCGTACTTGGTCGAGACGGTGGTGCCCTCCACCAGCGGCAGCAGGTCGCGCTGCACACCTTGGCGCGACACGTCGGCGCCGGCCACATCGCTGCGCGAGGCGACCTTGTCGATTTCGTCGATGAAAACGATGCCGTTTTGCTCCAGGCTGTGGATGGCCGCAGCGCGGATCTCCTCCTCGTTGACGAGCTTGGCCGCCTCCTCCTCGATCAGCAGCCGGCGGGCCTCGGCGATGCGCAGCTTGCGCGTCTTGCGTCGGCCCAGGTTGAGTTGGCCAAACAGCCCGCGCAGCTGCTCGGCCATGTCCTCCATGCCGGCCGGCGTCATCACCTCGAGTTGGGGCTGCGGCGCGGCCATGTCGATCTCGATCTCCTTGTCATCGATCTGGCCCTCGCGCAGCTTTTTGCGAAACACCTGGCGCGTGGGACCGTCGCGCCCGGCGTCGCCGTCGCGCGGCGGCGGCAGCAGGGCGTCCAGAATACGCTCCTCGGCCAGGTCCTCGGCGCGGGTGCGCACCTGCGCCATCGCCGCCTCGCGCGCCTGTTTGATGGCCACATCCGCCAGATCACGGATGATGCTGTCGACGTCTTTGCCCACGTAGCCAACCTCGGTGAACTTGGTGGCCTCCACCTTGATGAATGGCGCATGGGCAAGCTTGGCCAAGCGGCGGGCGATCTCGGTCTTGCCGACCCCAGTCGGGCCAATCATCAAGATGTTTTTTGGTGTGATCTCGGGCCGCAGCTTCGCGTCCACCTGCTGGCGCCGCCAGCGGTTGCGCAAGGCAATAGCCACCGCGCGCTTGGCGGCCTGCTGGCCGATGATGTGGGCGTCGAGCTCGGAGACGATTTCCTGCGGCGTCATCGCAGCACTCATGCCAGCACCTCCACGGTGTGGTGTTGATTGGTGTAGATGCACAGATCGCCGGCAATGCGCAGCGCCTCACGCACCACGGTCTCAGCCGAAAGCGCGGTGTGTTCTAGCAGCGCGCGCGCAGCGGCCTGGGCATAGGCGCCACCGGAGCCGATCGCGACGATGCCGTGCTCCGGCTCCAGCACATCGCCGTTGCCGGTGATGATGAGACTCGCCGTGCGGTCGGCCACCGCCAGCATCGCCTCTAGGCGGCGCAGCACACGGTCGGTACGCCAGTCGCGCGTCAGTTCCACCGCCGCGCGCAGCAGATGGCCCTGGTGCTTGTCCAGCTTGGCCTCGAAGCGCTCGAATAGCGTGAAGGCATCTGCCGTGGCACCGGCAAAGCCCGCCAGCACCTGGTCGCGGTGCAAGCGGCGAATCTTGCGCGCGCTGGCCTTGACGACGATGGCACCGAGCGTGACCTGGCCGTCGCCGCCCATGGCGACCTGAAAACGCCCCGGCTCTGCGGGATCGGGGCGGCGCACACAAAGGATCGTGGTGCCGTGAAAGACGGCGCTGGCAGAGGATTCGCGTTCCATGGTCAGTATTGTCGCAGCCGGACGGTGGCGACTTCGGCGATACCTACCAACTGGAATAGCGCCGCCAGCAGGTGGCTGACACCGTCCAATTCGACCCGCACACCCCGCCTTTGTGCGGCCAGCAGCCCTTGCAGCAAGGCGCCGGCAGCGGCAAAGTCGACACGCTCGAGCCGCCGTGCATCGATGACGAGCGCACGGCTGGCGCAGGGCACAACACCCTCCTGCCGCGACGATGCGTGGGGTGCTACGGCCTGCACGGCCGCATCGAGCACCTGGAGCACCGGCGCCGCATCCCCGTCCAAGACGCCCTCCAGCCGCACAGCCGGCCCCGCATCTGGCCCCGGGGCCAGGATCGCGCCGCCTGTCCGCGGCGTCGCCACGGCAGAAAAGGCCGACTCACCGGGCGCGGGCTCAGGCAGCGCCTCGACCGGCTCGACATGGGTCAGCGGGTCGTGCCACAGGGGTGGCAACTCGCCGTAGGTGACACAATAGTCCAACGCGACGAGGTCGAATTCGTCGCGCCGCCCCACCAGGCGCAGCGCGGCCAGGCGCAGGCGCCACCAGACCGGGGGGTTGTCCCGACGCCCAGACGGGGTGCCGGCCTTCAGGCGCCGCCGCAACACAGCACTGCCCTGCCAGCGCAGCGCCAGCGGCAGATTGGCCCAATGCTCAAACACCGCCGCCAAACGCTCGGCAGCCTCGAGGTCTACCGACAGCAGGCCCGACCAATCGAGCCACAGCACCGCGTCGCCGCGCTCGGCCAGTGCCGCCACGGCCGTCACTGCCGCAGCATCGAGCCGCGGCGGGCAGACCCATATGGGCCGGATGGCGGTCGTTGCGGTCCCCGACATGGCCTCGGCAGACGCCGGGGGCGGCTGCACCATCGGCCAGCGCGGGATGGGTTGCCCAAAACGCTCCGCCCATTCGGCGGCCCAATCCTCAAAGCCCTCCACATCACCAGCGGCCCACAGCAGCTCCAACAGCATCAGGCCGGCCAAACAGGCCAGCGGCGTTCGATCCTCTGGAGTCTGCAGCGCCGCCAGCATCTGCCGCGCCTCGTCCAGCCGACCATTGGCATAGCGGACAGCGACCTCGGTCAGGGCGGGGTGGGTCAGCAGCGCCTGCGGCTCGGCGGTTTGTGCGGGCGACTCGACGGTCACCAGATCGATGCTCATGTCGCTGCCGTCGGCGCGCGTCTGGAGGTGGCGGCTGGCGATCGGACCGGCAGAGGCCACAACAGGCGCAGCGATGCACAGACCCGATGATTCGGCCGTGCGCGGCGTCCAGTGTCGTGCCATCTGCGCCTCGATGCGGGCGATCTGCTCGATGGTGCGAGATTTGTCTGGCTCAGCGCCGCGAGACCCACCGCTGCGCATGCCGCCAGTGCCGGGCAGGCTGGGCGGAGCAGGCGGCTGCGTGCCAGCCGGCGGGACGGTGCGCTGGGCACGTATGCTTTCGCGCAGCGCGTTGAGCTCGTTGTGGCGCACCTGGTCATTGCGACGCTTGTGCAGTAGCGCCCACTGCAGCGCTCGCCGCTCCTCATCCAAGCCTTGGACGGCACCGTCGTGCAAAGAATCGCCACACAGCCAGCGCCATATCCCACTCCACCAGCCACGGCTGTCCGGGGTGTTGGGCCGGTCGGACATGGTGGCGGGTAGGTCAGGCATCCCAGCCCCGCGGGGCCGCGCGGGGCTCAGTCGCCAAACAGCTTTTGCTTGAGCTCGCGGCGCTGCTGGGCCTCGATGGACAGGCTGGCGGTCGGCCGCGCCAGCAAGCGGCCCACACCGATGGGCTCGCCAGTTTCTTCACAGTAGCCGTAGTCACCGCTGTCGATGCGCGCGAGCGACTGCTCGATCTTCTTGAGCAGCTTGCGCTCGCGGTCGCGCGTGCGCAGCTCCAAAGCATGCTCTTCCTCGATGGTGGCGCGGTCGGCCGGATCGGGCACGACCACCGTGTCTTCGCGCAAATGCTCGGTCGTCTCGCCGGCGCTGTTCAGGATGTCTTGCTTGAGCGCCTGCAACTTGCGCCGGAAATAGGCCAACTGGACATCGTTCATGTACTCCGCATCGGGCATGGCCAGGATATCGGCGTCCGTGAGCTGCTCCAGAGGCAGTTTTTTCCAGTTGTCGGCTCGTGCGGGGTCCCTGCGCAGCCCGGCGGCTGCAGGCGTAGCGGTCGTGGTCATGGCGGGTTCGGGTGAATAACTGGCCTTGGCCGCGTGCGGATCGTGGGTCGGCGCGACGGCTTCGGTCGTTTGCGCGTGCATGGCCGCCTTCTCGGCGCGGCGGGTGGCCGCGGCGGAAGTTTTGCGCGCCGCACGCACTTTGTCTCCACCTCCGGCCGCTGCGGGCGGGAGGTCGGAACCGGCATCGGGGGACGAGGCCCCGCTCGACGGCGGACGGTTCTTCACGGCGCAACTCCTCTGTCTGGCTGGGTGCTGCCGCGCGGTGGCGGCGGCCCCGCAACCTCCCTGTCGCGGGGCACACCCATACGGATTGGGGGCCGATTGTAAGCGCAGTCGTAAGCGCAGTCGTAAGCGCAGTCGCCTGCGCCGCTGCACCCGCACGGATGCGGGCATTTCGGCACGGGCACGAGCGGCCCGAGCGCGGCTCAAGCCAGTGACTGCTCCAGGCCCTGCGTCAGGATGTCACGCGGCAGGTCGATGCCGATGAACACCATCTTGCTCTCGCGCTTTTCGTGGGGCTTCCACTGCGGCCCCAGGTCGCTGCCCATGAGCTGGTGCACCCCCTGGAAGATGACCTTGCGATCGGTGCCCTGCATGTGCAGCACGCCTTTGTAGCGCAACAGCTTAGGCCCCCAGACCTGCACCACTGCACCCAAAAAATCCTCCAGCTTGTGCGGGTCGAACGGCCGCTCGCTGCGCCAGACGAAGCTCTGGACATCGTCGTCGTGGTGATGGTGCCGGGCATGGCCGTGCCCATGCTCGTGATGGTGGTCGTGCGCACAGTGCCCGTGGTCGTGGTCGCAGTGGCTGTGGTCGTGGTGATCGTGCGTGTCCGCTTTCAGAAAGTCCGGATCGATGTCGAGCTTGGCGTTCAGGTTGAACCCCCGCAAATCCAGCACCTTGGCCAGCGGTACCTGGCCGAAGTGCACGGTCTCGATGGGCGCGCGCGGGTTCATGTGCTTGAGGCGATGGATTAGCGCGTCCAGCTCGTCGGCCGACACCAGATCGGCCTTGCTGATGAAGATCTGATCCGCGAAGCCGACCTGCCGGCGAGCCTCTTGTCGGTCGTCGAGCTGCTGCTGGGCGTGCTTGGCATCCACCAGCGTCACGATCGCATCGAGCAATAAGCTCTCGGCCACCTCGTCGTCCATGAAGAAGGT
>CALEDU010000137.1 GCA_937949455.1 uncultured Tepidimonas sp.
TGATGACGTCCACCCCCTCGATGCCGGCCAGCGAATCTTCCAATGGCTTGGTGACGGTGGATTCGATCACCTCGCTGGAGGCGCCAGCCAGCCGGGTGGTGACGGTGACCACTGGCTCGTCGATCTTTGGGTACTCGCGCACCGCGAGCTGCTGGAACGAAACCCAGCCCACCAGCACGATGAGCAGCGACAGCACGGTGGCGAACACCGGGCGGCGGATGGCGATTTCGGGCAACTGCATGGAGCCGCTCCTGACGCCGCGTCAAGCACCCGACCGGTTCGGATCGACAATCCGCACCGGCGTGCCGTCGCGCTGCAGCCGCTGCTGACCGGCAATGACGATGGTGTCACCGGCCTGCAAGCCCTGCGTGACCTGCACCTGGCCGTCGCGGCGCAGCCCCAGGCGCACCGCAACGCGCTCGACTTCGGGTGCTGCTTCGCTGGCGGCGGGGCGCAACCGCCAGACAAAGAACTGCTGCCCCTGGGGCACGATGGCCTCTTCCGGTACCAGCAGCGCGGCCTCGTTGCGCCCCAGCTCTAACATGACCCGCACGAACATACCCGGCTGCAGGCCATGACGGCTACCGTCCAGCGCAGCGCGCACCACCAGGGCCCGGCCGTCGGCGTCCAGCGCCGGGTCGATGGCGGCAATGCGCGCCGGCACCGCCTGCCCCGGGTGTGCATCGACCTGCAGGCGCAGCGGCTGGCCGACACGCACACGCGGCTGCAGCTGCTGCGGCAGGCGAAAGTCCACCACCAGCTGCGACAGGTCCTCCAGGTGCACCAGCTCGGTGCCGTCCTTGACATATTCGCCGATATGCACGGCGCGGATACCGGCCACCCCATCGAACGGTGCCACGATACGCATGCGCGCCAGCCGCGCCTGCGCCAAATCCACCTGCGCCTGCGCCACCTGCACAGCGGCACGGCTTTCGTCGAGTACGCGCTGCGCGACAAAGCCCTGCGCCACCAGCTCCTCGTTGCGGCGCAAGTTGGCCTGCTGCACCGCCAACTGCGCCTGTGCTTGTGCCAGCTCGGCGCGCGGCAGCGCGTCGTCCAACTGCACGAGCAGCTGCCCCTTGCGCACCAGGGTGCCGTCCGAAAAACCGATGGCGACGATGCGCCCGGCCACCTCGGGCCGTACAACCACGCGCCGGCGCGCCGCCAATGTGCCAACGGCCTGCGCCTCCTCCACGATCGGGGCGGTCTGCACCGGCGCGACCTCCACCGCCGGCGGGCCACTGCGGCCTGGGCTAGCCGCACGCCCGCCAGGCGCCCCACCCCCCTGGGCCGCCCCTGGGCCGGCCGGCGCACCGCTGGCGGCTGCAGCGGTAGCAGACCCGGAGCCGGCGCCCGGCGGTGCCGGCCGCTGCCACCACCAGGCACCCGCGACCAACGCGATCAATGCGGCCCCCGCCAGCCATGCCACCGGTCTGTTGCCTAAAGCCATGCCTTGTCCCTACCGTGGTCGTCGATAAACCAGCACTGTAGCGCAGCTGCGTTTGCGCGGTGTCGACGCGAGCGATGACCCGACCGAGGCTCAGCCCCCGGGCACGCCGCGGTTGGCCAGCGCGTCGGCGCGTTCGTTGCCGGGGTCGCCACTGTGGCCGCGCACCCAGTGCCAGTAGATCTCGTGGCCACGCCCGTGCACCAGTTCGTCCAACTGGCGCCACAGATCGTCGTTCTTGACCGGTTTGCGCTCGGCGGTCTTCCAGCCGCGCGCCTTCCAACCGGGCAACCACTCGGTCACCCCCTTGCGCACATACTCGCTATCCAAGTACAGATGCACCCGGCACGGGCGTTTGAGCGCCGCCAGCGCCTGGATGACTGCGGTCAGCTCCATGCGGTTGTTGGTGGTTTGGGGCTCGCCGCCCCACAGTTCTTTTTCGACCTGGCCGGCGCGCAGCAGCGCGCCCCAGCCGCCAGGCCCGGGATTGCCCTTGCAGGCCCCGTCGGTGTAGATGGTGACGTCGGTCATGGCGAAGAAGGATCGCCATCCCGGCGTGCCACGACGGCGGGTGCGGTGGCAGCACGCATCGGTCGCCACGCTGGCCCCAGCAGATGCATGCCGCGCACGCGCTTGACGGCGACGATGAAGTACACGGCCCCCAAGGGCGACCAGGCCCATGGGCCCCAGCGGTCCATCCAAGCCCAACGCTGCAGCCAGCGCTCGCTGCGCACAGCCGGACGGTAGCAGCCGTGCGCCAGCCGTTCGACCTCCAAGCTCAGCAGCCGCAGCCAGTCCTGCAGCCGCCACAGGCCGATGAAGGCACCCGCCTCCGGCAGGTACAGCCGAGCCCAGCGCGTGCCGGACAAACCCAACCGTGCGGCCAGGTGTGCACGCCCCTGACGCAAGCCCCACAAGCTCAGCGGGTTCAGACCGCTGATGACGACGCGTCCGTTGGGCACCAGCACCCGCTCGACCTCGCGCAGCACCGCATGCGGATCGGCACTGAGCTCCAGCGTGTGCGGCAGCGTGACCAGATCGAGGCTGGCAGAGGAAAACGGCAGCGCCGCTGCGTGGGCAACCAGATCGATGGCGCGTGGCCATGTGCCGACGGTGTCGAGGTCGGGTGCCTGCTCCTCCGGGGCAGCCAGCCAGCGGTGCGGCATGCGGTTGGCCGCCAGCGTGTCCAGCTCCGGCAGACCAAGCTGCAGCGCGTGGTAGCCAAATGCATCGGCCACCACGTCGGCAAAGCGTTGCGCCTCCCATGCCAACAGGTAGCGCCCCGGTGCCGTGCAAAACCAGCCAGCCAGCTCCCGCCCCAGGCGTGCCGGCTCGGGCGTATAGTCGAGCGCACCCGGGCGATCCACGGTGTCAGGTCGATAGTGCGGTGTCGGCCGGTGCCGCTGATGTGGGCTCAGCCAGCTCGCCCAGCACGGTGGCGCGCACTATCTCGCGCATCAGGCGCTTCTCGGGGAAACTCAGATTGCGGCCCAACTCGCGCCGAATCTGCATCAGAATGCGCCGGTCGGTCTCTGGCGGCACACCGTGCTGGCTGCGCATGGCATCGGCCAGATCCAGGCGATCGTCTTCCGGCTCGTCGGCCCACCAGTCTTGAATGATGCGGCTGACTTGCATACGCCATTGCTCGTCGGGTTCGGCCTGAGCCTCGGCATGGGGCACAGCGCCGCTGTCCGGCTCCGCGTCCTCGGGTTGACCGGCACGCTGCGCGTAGTAGCCAGCGCCCGGCGTCGTCAGCGAGTCCCACGCCACCACGGGTACGGCCACGCGCCGGTCGGCCTGCATCAGCAGTCGGGCCCAGCTAGGATCGTCGGCGGCCAACCGGCTGAAGTCGTGCACCGCATCGTCGGCGACCAACACCACGCGTGCGCCGCGCGCCTGGGCTTCGTCGATATAGGGGATCAAGCGCTCATCGTCGCTGGCCACCAGCAGCCAGGCAGCCCCGTGGCGAGCCAGTTGGATCAACTCTTGGCCCAACGCCCGAACCAAACCCAGCCCACCATCGGCGGCATGCGCCGGCACCAGGCGCAGCAGCAGGTCGTCGTACAAATCGGTCGGCGCGGCATCGGTGTAGAGCACCGTGCGCAGCAGCGGGGACTCGGCTCCCGCCAGTCGGGCCAGATGGGCCAGCACGGCTGGCAATGGGGCGCGCTGGATGGCCG
>CALEDU010000138.1 GCA_937949455.1 uncultured Tepidimonas sp.
AACGGGCCACCCGTGGATCACCTTCAAGGACCCGTGCAACATTCGCAGCCCGCAACAGCACGTCGGCGTGGTGCACTCCTCCAACCTGTGCACCGAGATCACGCTCAACACCAGCGACACCGAAACCGCGGTGTGCAACCTGGGCTCGGTCAACCTGGTGCAGCACCTCAAGGACGGCCCCAATGGCAAGGAGCTCGACCACGACAAGCTCCAGCGCACCATCGCCACCGCGATGCGCATGCTCGACAATGTGATCGACATCAACTACTACGCTGTCAAAAAGGCGCGCGACTCCAACCTGCGCCACCGCCCGGTGGGCCTGGGGCTGATGGGCTTCCAGGACGCGCTGTACGAGCTGCGCATCCCCTACGCCTCGCCCGAGGCGGTGGAATTCGCCGACCGCTCGATGGAGGCCATTTGCTACTATGCCTACTGGGCCAGCAGCGACCTGGCGGTAGAGCGGGGCCGCTATTCCACCTTCAAGGGTTCGCTCTGGGACCGCGGCATCCTGCCGATCGACTCGCTGGACCTGCTGGCACAAGAGCGCGGCGGCTACCTGGAGGTGGACCGCTCCCGCACCCTGGACTGGGACGCGTTGCGCGCCAAAATCGCCCGCGACGGCATGCGCAACTCCAACTGCATCGCCATTGCGCCCACCGCCACCATCTCCAACATCATCGGGGTGGATGCGTCCATCGAGCCGTGCTTCGGCAACCTCTCGGTCAAGTCCAACCTGTCGGGCGAGTTCACCGTCATCAACAGTTACCTGGTGAAAGATCTCAAGCGCCTGGGCCTGTGGGACGAGGTCATGATCATGGACCTCAAGCACTTCGACGGCTCGCTGTGGCCGATCGACCGCGTGCCGCAGGAGCTCAAAGAGCTGTATCGCACCGCGTTCGAAATCGAACCGGTGTGGTTGGTGGAAGCCGCCGCTCGGCGCCAGAAGTGGATCGACCAGGCACAAAGCCTCAATATTTACATGGCCGGCGCCTCGGGCAAAAAGCTGGACGAAACCTACAAACTGGCCTGGATCCGTGGCCTGAAGACCACCTACTATCTGCGCACCACCAGCGCCACCCACGCCGAGAAGTCCACCGTGCGCAGTGGTGCGCTCAACGCTGTGCCGAGCGCCGGCGGCGCCCCTACCGCGGCGGGGCTGGGGACTGCCGAGCCTGCCACCGATATCAAGTTCTGCGCCCTGGACGACCCGGGCTGCGAAGCCTGTCAATGACAGCCCCTGCCACCAGCGCCGGCCGGGCTGATGCCCTCGCGCAACAACTCGGCCCGCCAGAGGCAACCCGCAGCCTGGGGCGGGATCAAACGCTTGTCATTTCGCCGCTGCCTTTCAATAATTTCACGAATTGGACACCAACATGCTGACCTGGGAAGACCAAACCCCCACCGTTGTCCCCCCAACGGCACGCCGCGCGCCCGCGGCGGCGCCCGCGCAGCAGGCGGCCGTTGGGGCCAGCACTCTCTTCGGTGCCATGCCCCATACCCCCGTCGCGGGCTTTGACTATGTCTCTGCGGTGAGCGCCACACCAGATGTCGCCCTGGCTGCCACCAACGCCCCCACCGGTCAGCCGGTGAGCACCCAAGCGGCGGGCTTACGCCGCGTCAACGTCGCGGACAAGCGCATCATCAACGGCCAGACCGACGTCAACCAGCTTGTTCCCTTCAAATACAAATGGGCGTGGGAGAAATACCTCGCCACCTGCGCCAACCACTGGATGCCGCAGGAAATCAACATGTCGCGCGACATCGCCCTCTGGAAAGACCCCAACGGCCTGACCGAGGACGAGCGCCGCATCGTCAAGCGCAACCTGGGCTTCTTCGTCACCGCCGACTCGCTGGCCGCCAACAACATCACACTGGGCACTTACCGCCACATCACGGCGCCCGAGTGCCGCCAGTTCCTGCTGCGCCAGGCTTTCGAGGAGGCCATCCACACCCACGCCTACCAGTACATCGTCGAATCGCTGGGGCTGGATGAGGGCGAGATCTTCAACGCCTACCACGAGATCCCGTCGATCCGCGACAAGGACGAGTTCCTGATTCCCTTCATCGACGCGATCATGGACCCCGCCTTCAAGACCGGCACACCCGAGGCCGATCAGACGTTGCTGAAATCGCTGATCGTCTTCGCCTGCCTGATGGAGGGGCTGTTCTTCTACGTCGGCTTCACACAAATCCTGGCGCTGGGCCGGCAAAACAAGATGACCGGTGCCGCCGAACAATACCAGTACATCTTGCGTGACGAGTCGATGCACTGCAACTTCGGCATCGACATGATCAACCAGCTCAAGCTGGAAAACCCGCATCTGTGGACGCCCGCCTTCAAGGCCGAGGTCAAAGCGCTGTTCCTCAAGGCGGTGGATCTGGAGTACCGCTACGCCGAAGACACGATGCCACGCGGCGTTTTGGGGCTCAATGCCAGCATGTTCAAGGGCTATCTGCGCTACATCGCCAACCGGCGCGCCACCCAGATTGGCCTGGAGCCGCTCTTCCCGAACGAGGAAAACCCCTTCCCCTGGATGAGCGAGATGATCGACCTGAAGAAGGAGCGCAACTTCTTCGAAACCCGCGTGATCGAGTACCAGTCGGGCGGCGCACTGTCCTGGGATTGATCCGCGGCGCGCCCGTCGTCTGCATCTCGCGGCCTCCCCCCTTCCACCCCCCCGCCAACCTGAAGCAGGAGAACCCCCATGGCAACCGCGAAGAAGGCCGCCGCAGCGGCCACCGAGACCGCCAAGCAGAAGACGGCCGCGAAGGCAGCCACCCCGAAGGCCGCGAAGGCGGTGCCGAAGAAGGCCGCGGCCGAGGCGCAAGCAGCGGCCGAACCGCCAGCCGTAGCCAAGGCGGCGAAGAAGACGGCCACCAAGACCCCGGCGACGGCGAAGGCCCCATCGGCTCCGCCCGCTGCGACCAAGGCAGTTGCCGAACCGGCCAGCCAAGCAGTCGAAAAAGCGACGACGAAAGCCACAACGCCGAAGAAGACCGCCAAGGCAGCCGCCCCGACGACCGTCGAAGCGGCACCGAAGACGGTCAAGAAGGCCTCCGCGAAGACAGCCAAGGCGACCAGCGCCACCAAGGCAAAGGCGGATAAAGCGGATAAAGCGGATAAAGCGGCCAAACCCGCCAAAGCGGACAAGACCGTGAAGGCTGCGTCTGCAAAAAAACCCGCCAAGGCCGCCCCAAAGAAAAAAGCCAGCCAGGCCGCTGACGCACCCGTCCCCAGCAGCGCGCAAACCAAGCTCAATCCGAAAGCGGCCTGGCCCTTCCCGACCGGTCCGCGTCCGTAAACAGATATCTGCTGATCTGCGGTGGCCCCGCTGTCCGTCTGGGCGGCGATGTGCTCTGTGTGTGCGGATTAGGTGTCGAAACGGTAGTTTTGCCCCCCGCGGGTGGCAATCTTGGCTGCCCCCATGCGATTGCCCAGCCGCGCCGCTTCGGTGACCGACCAGCCCTGGGCCAGACCGTGCAGCAAAGCGGCCCGAAACGCATCCCCACACCCGGTGGGGTCCACGATCTCGGCCGCTGGCACCCCGGGCACGCGGATGCTCTCACCGTTCTGCCAAACGTCGCATCCCTGTTCCCCCAAGGTCACGACCAGGGCGCGCAGCCGCCGCGACAGCTCGGGCAGGGTCAGGCCCGTGCGGTCACACAGCAGCCGGGCTTCGTAGTCGTTCAAAGCGGCCCAATCGGCCAGATCGACCAGCTGCAACAGCTCCGCGCCATCGAACATCGGCAGTCCCTGGCCGGGGTCGAATACAAACGGCACGCCCGCCGCGTGGAGCTGTTGCGCATGTTCCCAAGTGGCTTGCTTGCCATCGGGGGAGAGGATCGCCAGCGTCACCCCGCCGGTGACAGTAATGGGGTTGGTGTGGGCGAGCGCCATCGCACCCGGGTGAAAGGCGGTGATCTGGTTGTTGTGGCGGTCGGTCATGATCATCGCCTGGGCCGTATAGCTGTCATGTATCAGGCGTACGGCAGAGACGTCGATGCCCAAGGCACGCAGCCGCTGCAGATAATGCTCGCCATCGGCACCCAGGGCTGCCACGGGCCGCACCGCACTGCCCAGCAGCCGCAGGCCGTAGGCGATGTTGCCCGCGCAGCCGCCAAACTCACGCCGCAATCCCGGCACCAGGAACGAGACATTCAGAATGTGCAACTGGTCGGGCAAGATATGGTCGGCAAAACGGCCCTCGAAATCCATGATGGTGTCGAAAGCCAGGGAACCGCAAACGAGGATGGTCATGGGCAGAAGGTGAAAACAGCGCCTCACAAGGCGTCAGGGGTAAAACAGCACCGCCCGGTAGCCCGTCATGCGGGCCGCATCGGGGTGGTCGAAAGCCAACTCGAGATGTAGCGGCCACTCAGCCCCGGGTGCCAGCCGTTGCAAGGGCTGTGGCCATGCGTCGGAACTCCAGACACGGCGCACCAGGACTTGGTCCTGCAGATCGGTCAGGGTCAGCTCCAGCGCAGGCGCTGCCACCTCGGTATCGGCGCGGTTGCGCACCACGAGATGAAAGCTGTAACGGTCCGGTGCCCGCCGCAGCAACACCGAGCTCTCGATGAGCACATCCTGCGGCCGCCGGGGCGGCGCGATGGTGCACCCCAGGCGGTCGCAAAAGGCCGTCAAGGCCGGTCGGGCCGCGGGGTAGCGCGCAGCCCAGGCATCACGCCAGTACCATGCGGTCTGCCCCACAAGCAACACGGTCAGCCCCAGCGCCAGCAGCGCGAGGGTGACCCGCACGGCGGGCCGGTGCCAAAAAGCCCTCCGCCGCGCCCGGCGAACGAACGAAGGCTCCTGCGCGGGTGCCTCGGCCTGTGCAACGACCGGGTCACGCTCTGCGCTCGGGTCGCCCGCCGCGTCTACCCCACCGGTTTCGTCCGAAGGGACGGCATCGTACCCTGCATAGCGCGGCTCCTGACGGTCGGACTCGGGCCACGGCTGCGGTTCAGGCACTGGCTCGGGTACCGCGTTCCCCCGCGGCTCCGTGGCAGCCATCGATGGTGGAGCGCTCGGCTGCGACGATGCCTCGGGGGATGTGGGCGCAGGCGGCGACAGTGGGGCGAAAGCCGGCTGCAGATCCTGCGTGGCATCGAATACCTGCTGGCAATGGCCGCAGCGCACCCAACCGTCGGCGATCTTGAGCTGATCCGCCACGACCTTGAAGGCCGTACCACACGATGGGCAGCGGGTGATGAAGCTCATGCCCACGATTATGACGGTGCCGCGCGGAGCACCATGCCCTGTTCAGCAGCGCTGGGCGGTCATGAGGATCCAGCCGTCCTCGGCGTCGGCAACGCACAGCGTCAACCAGGGGGCATAGGCTTCGCGCAGTTCGTCGGCCTGGCGCTCCAAAATGCCCGCCAGCACCAGCTCCCCCCCATCGTCGACATGCGCGCACAGCAACGGGGCCAGCACCTTCAGCGGCGTGGCCAGGATATTGGCCAGCACCAGCCCGTAGCGGCCCTGCGCCGCCTCTGGCAGGCCGGCGTTCACGGCCACCGCATTGGCTGCCGCGTTGAACCGGGTGGACTCCACGGCGGCCGGATCGATATCCACAGCATCCACCGCCGCGGCCCCCCGCTTGGCCGCCGCAATGGCCAAAATGCCGGAGCCACAGCCGTAGTCGAGCACGCGCCGGCCGGCCATCGCGTGGTGTGCGATCCAGCGCAGGCACATGCGGGTGGTGGGATGGGTGCCCGTACCAAATGCCAACCCAGGGTCGAGCCGGATGATGGTGCGGGCCCCGGCTGGTGGCTCATGCCAGCTCGGCACGATCCAGAAATCGGACGTAATCGGCACGGGGTCGAACTGGGACTGCGTCAGGCGCACCCAGTCGGTGTCGGCCAGCGGCCGCACACCTATCGCCTCGCAGTCGGCAAAAAAATCCTGCAGCGCCAGCAAAGCGGCTGCCTCGCGCGCCTGCTCCTCGGTGTCGAACAGCGCGACCACCAGCGAGCGTTGCCAACCGGATGCCGGTGCCGGCAATCCAGGTTCGCCAAACAGCGCCTGCTCCGCCGGGGTGTGCGCATCGGCGTCCTCGACCGAGACACTGAGCGCCTCCAAGGCCTGCAGCGCGTCGCACACATCCTCGACACGCGCTTCGGGCACGCGCAACAGCAGTTCGTACCAGCGCGGCGCGGCCGTCATCGGTTCAACCTCGCTCACGTTGGGCCAACCAGCTCTCAAGGTAGTGGATATTGGTGCCGCCAGCCTCGAAATTGGCGTCCACCATCAGCTCGCGGTGCAACGGCACGTTGGTCTTGATGCCCTCGATCACCACCTCAGCCAACGCTCCGCGCATGCGCGCCAACGCCTGCTCGCGCGTGTCCCCGTGCGCGATGATCTTGCCGATCATCGAGTCGTAATTTGGTGGTACGCAGTAGCCGCTGTAGATGTGCGAGTCCACCCGAACCCCAGGGCCACCTGGGGCGTGCCAGGCCGTGATGCGGCCAGGCGACGGGGTGAACTTATACGGGTCCTCGGCATTGAGACGGCACTCGATGGCGTGCCCACGCAGCTGGAGCTGGCGCTGGGTGAACGGCAGCTTCTCCCCTGCGGCGACCAGGATCTGGGTGCGCACGATGTCGATGCCCGTGATCATCTCGGTCACTGGGTGCTCCACCTGCACGCGCGTGTTCATCTCGATGAAATAGAACTCGCCATTCTCGTACAAGAACTCGAATGTACCGGCGCCGCGGTAGCCCATCTTCTTGCACGCCGCAGCGCAGCGGTCGCCGATGCGATCAATCAGGCGACGCGGGATGCCCGGGGCGGGCGCCTCTTCGATCACCTTCTGGTGGCGGCGCTGCATGGAGCAATCGCGCTCGAACAAATAAACGGCATTGCGGTACTGATCGGCCAGCACCTGGATCTCGATGTGCCGGGGGTTCTGGAGAAATTTCTCCATGTACACCTCGGGATTGTTGAACGCGGATGCGGCCTCGCTCTTGGTGGTCTGCACCGCGTGCAGCAGGGCCGCTTCGGTGTGTACCACCCGCATGCCGCGCCCGCCACCGCCGCCAGCGGCCTTGATGATCACTGGATAACCCATCGCGCGTGCGATGCGCTTGATCTCGGCCGGGTCGTCCGGCAGTGCACCGTCGGAGCCCGGCACGGTCGGCACGCCAGCACGCTGCATCGCCTGCTTGGCCGAGACCTTGTCGCCCATCAAGCGAATCGACTCCGGCGTCGGGCCGATGAAAACGAAGCCGCTTTTCTCTACCCGCTCGGCAAAGTCCGCGTTTTCCGACAAAAAGCCGTAGCCAGGGTGGATGGCCTCGGCATCGGTGACCTCGGCAGCCGAAATGATGGCCGGCATGCTGAGATAGCTCTGCGCCGACGGTGCCGGTCCGATACACACCGCCTCATCCGCCAGCTTGACGTATTTGGCTTCGCGATCAGCCTCTGAATAAACGACGACGGCCTGGATGCCCATCTCGCGACAGGCGCGCTGCACCCGCAAGGCAATCTCGCCACGGTTGGCGATCAGAATCTTCTTGAACATGGCGACGTCCTCACTCGAGGACGAACAGCGGCTGGCCGTACTCCACGGCTTGGCCGTTCTCGACCAAAATTTCCTTGATGACACCCGCGCGATCGGCCTCGATTTCGTTGAGAATCTTCATGGCCTCGATGATGCACACCGGCTCGCCCTCCTTGACCGCTTGGCCGACTTCGACGAACGGCTTGGCACCCGGACTGGGGGCGCGGTAGAAGGTACCGACCATGGGCGATTGGATCACGTGTCCCTGGAACTCCGCGGGTGCCGGTGCGGCAGCGGCAGGCGTGGGTGCCGTCAAGGTGACAGGTGCAGCAGGGGCGGCAGTCGGCGCCGCCACCGGCATGATGACCGGTGCAGCCGTCGCGGCTTTGACGATGCGGACCTTGCCTTCGGCTTCGGTGATCTCCAGTTCGGAAATGTTCGATTCCGAGACCAGGTCGATGAGCGTCTTGAGTTTTCGCAAGTCCATGGCGACTCCGTACTATGCACCGAATTTGTGTTGATCTTGCCGCGAACGTTGCGGAAAGTGCGCGAAATATACACGAGCCGATGCGCACCAACAGCCCCGGGGATAACCATGCCCGATGACGACAGCATCGCCACGATGGCCCTGCCCGGACTGGCGCGTGCGCTGATCGCCGCAGGCGCACTGTCCCAGCAGCAGGCCGAAATGCTCTATGCACGGGCCCAAAGCCACAAGACTGGCTTCATCACCGAACTGATCGACAGCGCCCTCGTCTCGCCAAGCGTTCTGGCGCACACCATGTCGGTGGCGTTTGCCGCGCCGCTGATCGACCTGGACGCAATCGACCCACAGCGACTGCCACACCACCTGCTCGACCCCAAGACCTGTCAGCAATACCGCATCGTGCCGCTGGTGCGCCGAGGCAACCGGCTGTCCGTGGCCACAGCCGACCCATCCGATCTGCAGGCGGCAGAAAAAGTCAAATTCGAGACGCAGCTGACTGTCGACTGGATCATCGCCGAGGTGGACAAACTCGACAAACTGGTCGAAGCCTACACCGCCAGCGCCGGGCAGCTCATCGCGCAGATCGTCGGCCAGACCTTCGACTTCGAGGGTGAAGGCATCGAAATGACATCGGCCGAGCCGGCGGACAAGGTGGCCGCCGAGGTCGAGGACGCG
>CALEDU010000139.1 GCA_937949455.1 uncultured Tepidimonas sp.
TGCGCTGACGCTGTATGCCGGGTTGACGATGGTGACCAATGTGCCGTTCTACAGTTTCAAGGATCTGAGCCTGCGCAAAAGCGTACCGTTTGCGACCCTGGTGTTGATCGCCCTGGGCATTGCCGTCATCAACATCCACCCTCCGGTGGTGTTATTCGCGCTGTTTGTGCTGTACGGCCTGTCCGGCTATGTCGTGTATGCGGTGCGCAAATCCAAAGGACGGCCAGTCAGCGTGGTGAGCACCTCCACCGACGAGCCGGATGAGCGCGGCCTGCACGAATGACGGGCTCGGCGCAGACATTCAGAGTGATCGCCTCGGTCTATGACATGGTGAGCGTGCGCCGCATCGCGCTTGTGTTACATTGAAGCCTATGGAGTTTGCGCCCAGCCGCCTACTGCGACTACCCCGCTGCGGGCAGGCGGTTTAGCGCGCGTTCTCAAACCCCCACGGCCCGCATGCCCCCGCTGCGGGCCGTTTGTTTTGCCGGCACGCATGGGCAGCGACCACAGTCCCCCCTAGCAGGAGTTCCGCCATGACCGACAAACTGATCATTTTCGACACCACGCTGCGCGACGGCGAGCAGTCCCCGGGCGCCTCGATGACCAAAGACGAAAAGCTGCGCATTGCGCGCCAGCTCGAACGGCTGAAGGTCGATGTGATCGAGGCGGGTTTTGCGGCCAGTTCCAACGGCGATTTCGAGGCGGTCAAAGCGATCGCCGGCGCAGTCAAGGACTCCACCGTCTGCTCGCTGGCCCGCGCCAACGACCGCGACATCGCACGGGCGGCCGAAGCCCTGCGGGGCGCCAACCGCGCTCGCATCCACACCTTCATCGCGACGTCGCCGCTGCACATGGAAAAGAAGCTGCGCATGACGCCCGAGCAGGTGCTGGAGCAGGCGCGGCAGGCGGTGCGTTTTGCGCGCAACCTGTGCGCCGACATCGAATTCAGCCCCGAGGACGGCTACCGCAGCGAGCTGGATTTCCTCTGCCGCGTGTTGGAGACGGTGATCGCCGAAGGCGCCACGACCATCAACATCCCGGACACGGTCGGCTATGCGGTGCCGGAGCTGTACGGCCATTTCATCAAGACGCTGCGCGAGCGCATTCCCAACTCCGATAAGGCCATCTGGAGCGTGCACTGCCACAACGACCTGGGCATGGCGGTGGCCAATTCGCTGGCCGGTGTCAAGATCGGCGGGGCGCGTCAGGTCGAATGCACGATCAACGGCCTGGGGGAGCGGGCGGGCAATTGCTCGCTGGAGGAGGTCGTCATGGCGGTCAAGACCCGCCGCGACTATTTCGGGCTGGAGGTCGGCATCGACACCACGCAGATCGTGCCCGCCAGCCGCATGGTCAGCCAGACCACGGGCTTCGTCGTGCAGCCCAACAAGGCGGTGGTGGGGGCCAATGCCTTCGCACACGCCAGCGGCATCCACCAAGACGGCGTGCTCAAGGCACGCGACACCTACGAAATCATGCGGGCCGAGGACGTGGGCTGGAGCGCGAACAAGATCGTGCTGGGCAAACTCTCGGGGCGCAACGCCTTCAAGCAGCGCTTGCAGGAGCTGGGTATCGAGATGGAGTCCGAGACGGACCTCAACACAGCCTTTGCCAAGTTCAAGGAGCTGGCCGACCGCAAGGCCGAAATTTTTGACGAGGACATACTGGCGCTGGTCAGTGACGAGAGTGTCACGCCGGAAAAGGAGCAGTACGGCCTGGTGTCGCTGTCGCAGCGCTCCGAAACCGGTGAGCGCCCGCATGCGCGCGTGGTCTTTACCATCGACGGTAAGGAATACGCGGGCGAGGCCGATGGCAATGGGCCCGTGGATGCGTCCATCAAGGCCATCGAGTCGCATGTCAAAAGCGGTGCGGAACTGCTGCTGTACTCGGTCAATGCGATTACCAGCGGCTCGACCGAATCGCAAGGCGAGGTCACGATCCGGCTGCAGCACGGCGGGCGCGTGGTCAACGGCGTCGGGGCCGATCCGGACATCGTCGTCGCGTCGGCCAAGGCCTATTTGTCGGCTCTCAACAAGCTGCACAGCAAGGTCGATCGTGTCGCCGCCCAAGGCTGACTGCGCGCTGCGCTGGGGGCTGCCCCTTTGTTGTGGTGGCGGCTCAAAATTTTTGCCTAACACGATGTCGAAAAAGGTGTTTTGAGCGATCGCCCCCTTTATACTGCCGGACTTGTCGATGGCTATGGGGCCGACACCATGAACAAAACGCTGTTGTGGGGCACGCGGGCGCTGCTGCTCGCGCTGGTCGCCTGGGGTTTGGGTCTGCTGCCGCAGGAGGCGCGCGCAGCGTCCGTGGCGGTCAGCGCCAAGATGGATCGCGCCAAGTCCCCAGCCAAGCCGCGGGCCAAACCCGCTAAACCCGCTAAACCCGCTAAACCCGCCAAAGCCGCCAAAGCCGCCAAAACCGTGCCCCGCGCCAAACAAGGGATGCAAAGCGCGGTCAGTCGCGGCGCAGGGCTGGCCGCCTTGTCGGGGGCGGCGTTTGCATCCGCACCGGCTGAGGGCGGCTTGGACCGCGCACATGTGCTCTCGATCGATCCGATGCCCCTCAACTCCAGCGCCGTGCTGGTCGTCGACCGCGACACCAATGCGGTGCTGGTCGGTAAAAACGACGCGGCCGTGCTGCCGATCGCTTCGCTGACCAAATTGATGACGGGGCTGGTAATCGCTGACTCTGGCCTGCCGATGGATGAAGTGCTCACCATCACCGCAGACGATGTCGATCGCCTCAAGGGCAGCGGGTCACGTCTGGCGGTGGGCACGCGCCTGTCGCGGGCCGAGGCCTTGCATCTGGCCCTCATGTCCAGCGAAAACCGCGCGGCCCAT
>CALEDU010000140.1 GCA_937949455.1 uncultured Tepidimonas sp.
CTTGCCGCCCCTACCGGTTATGCCTGACGACCATAGCAAGGTGGTCCCACTCCTTCCCATCCCGAACAGGACAGTGAAACGCCTTCGCGCCGATGATAGTGCGCAGCTCGCGTGTGAAAGTAGGTCATCGTCAGGCGGATATTGTCTGCAACCCCGAAAGTTCTATACGAGCTTTCGGGGTTTTGCGTTTTTATAGTGTTGCGCGCCCTCGGTGGACGGCACAATTCGGGACATGACGGTGAACACTTACACGCGTGGACAGGCGTTGCAGGATCTGTTGGCTCGGCGCATCGTGCTGATCGATGGTGCCATGGGTACGATGATCCAGCGTTTCCGGCTCGACGAATCGCAGTATCGCGGTGCAGGGCTATCCGGGCGACCGGCAGATCCGCGCTTTGCCGACCATCGGGGGGATCTCAAGGGCAACAATGATCTGCTGAGCCTGACCCGCCCTGATGTGGTTCAGCAGATTCATGAAAGCTACTTGGCTGCGGGTGCCGACATCATCGAGACCAATACATTTGGTGCTACGTCGATTGCCCAGGCGGATTACGGGCTGCAGTCGTGGGCGCGCGAGATGAATTTGGCATCGGCACGCTTGGCGAGAGCGGCCTGCGATCGCTACACCACATCGAAGTGTCCGCGTTTTGTGGCAGGTGCATTGGGGCCGACGCCACGTACAGCAAGCATCAGTCCTGACGTCAATGATCCCGGTGCCCGCAATGTCACTTTCGATGAATTGGAGCAGGCCTACCACGAGCAGGCGCTTGCGTTGATTCAGGGTGGGGCGGACCTGCTGCTGGTGGAAACCATCTTCGACACGCTCAATGCGAAGGCGGCGCTTTTTGCGATCGAGCGCGCATTCGACGACAGTGGCGAGCGTTTGCCTGTTCTGATCAGTGGGACCGTGACAGATGCCTCGGGTCGCCTGCTCAGTGGTCAGACGGTTGCGGCGTTTTGGGCGAGTGTGCGCCATGCACGGCCGTTGGCCGTCGGACTGAATTGTGCATTGGGCGCTGCATTGATGAAACCCTACATCCAAGAGTTGGCGCGGGTGGCGCAAGGTACATACATCAGCTGTTATCCCAATGCCGGCTTGCCCAATCCAATGAGCGAGACAGGCTTTGACGAGACGCCTGCAGATACATCCCGGCTGCTGCACGGGTTTGCGGCGGAGGGGCTGGTCAATATCGTTGGGGGCTGTTGTGGAACCACGCCGGACCACATCGCCGCCATTGGCGCGGCGGTTACCGGGTGTACTCCACGCGCGCTGCGGTGGCATCGTGATCCATGATCGCCGCGGCGTCGCCTGGGCCCGCAGCGCGCGTATACTCGGCATGGCGGTTGCGACCGCGCGCGGGCGAGGGATTTGCTCGTGTCGGCGCGGACTGTCCTAACCCATGAGCATGCCTACCTTGCGCCTGGACCACGCCCGATCCCTGCTTCGGCAGGCAGGGGTGGTGCTGCCGCAATCTCCGGATGGCGAAGGGGCGGCAGAGCTGCAGGCCATCATCGATGCGTTGTGCGAGCTGAGCGAGCGGGACCCACTGACGGGCCTGCCCAATCGTCGGGCGTTCATGGCCCGTTTGACGCAGGAGCTGGATCGGTCCAGTCGATCTGGGGAGGTGGCGCTGCTGTTAATGTTGGATATCGATCACTTCAAAGCGGTGAACGACCGTTATGGACATTTGGCGGGTGACGCGGTGCTTCGCGCGGTTGCCGATACATTGAGATCGCATATCCGCCCCATGGACACCGTGGGACGTTTGGGCGGCGAAGAGTTTGCGGTCGTGTTCCCGAATTGCGGCCCTGGGTCTGGGGCGCAGCTGGCCGAGCGTGTACGCGCAGCGGTGGAGCGCGCGCGCATCTCCCTGCCAGATGGTACGGCGGCGTTGCAGGTCACGGTCAGCGGCGGGGGAGCTTATGCGCCACCGTGGGTGCGCTCGACCATCGACCACTGGATAGAGCGGGCCGATCGCCAACTCTACGAGGCCAAGCGCCAGGGGCGCAACCGCATCTTGATCGAACCGGTTGCGCACAGCGAAGTCAGCCCCGAGGAAAAGGAGCTGTTGTTTGCGTGGCCCGATGCAGACAGGCTTATCATCGATCCCGCCGACGCGTTCTGAGCGTCGGATGAGCAACTTTGACATGAACACACCCCTGACCACTGCCCCACCCCCTGCGCCTGCTGCGGACAGCGGGGGCGTGCTGCTGCGGCCGAGCAAGGGGCGGGTAATTGCGATCACCAGCGGCAAAGGCGGAGTGGGCAAGACTTTCATTTCAGCCAATTTAGCGGCGGCGCTGACCCGGCGCGGGTTGCGCGTGCTGGTTCTCGATGCCGATCTGGGGCTGGCCAATCTGGATGTGGTGCTCAATTTGTACCCCAAATTGACGCTGCATGATGTGTTCACCGGCAAGTGCGAGCTGGATGATGCGATCATCAAGGCACCGGGTGGTTTTTCCGTGTTGCTGGCGGGCTCGGGAATGGTGGAATACTCGCGCCTGACGCCAGAAGTGCGTGAGGATTTTCTGCGCCTGATGGGGCAGGTCGTTCCTCGATTCGACGTGGTGTTGCTTGACACCGGTGCGGGAATTTCGGATGTGGTCCTGTTTGCCTTGTCGTTGGCAAGTGAGATTTTGCTGGTGGCCACGCCTGAACCGACCTCGTTGACCGACGCTTATGCGACCATCAAGGTACTGGCCACCCAACAGCAGCGCCAACTCGTGCGGCTGATTGTCAACCAAGCCGCTCGCCCGGGCGACGGACGGGCCATCACGGCGCAGCTGCAAGCCGTGCTGAACCGTTTCGTCGGCGCAGGCGCAGCCGCAGGAGATGCCAAGCCGAAGACCATTCGGCTGGTTCATATGGGCGACATTCCCGTGGACCAGGCCGTCAAAGAGGCGGTCATGCGCCGGCAACTGCTGCTTCTGCACACGCCCGGTTGCCCAGCCAGCCTGGCGGTGGGGCAGATTGCCGGCCGGTTGGTGGATACGGTGCTGCGCACGCCAGAGCGCGCTGGATAGGGTCCGTGGTCGATGGTGAGCAGGAGAATGCCGATGCTGTACCGATTCAAGTCCAAAGCCTGCGGTGATGTGGTGATGCTGCCACCCCACGGTCGTCGTGTGCTCGAGATCCTGGGCAAGGACCCCGAGGGGCCGGGCATCCTCTTGCCAGAGCAGATACCCGCCGCTCTCGAGGCTCTGCGCGCGGCGGTGGCGGCTGAGGAAGCCCAGGCTGAACGAAAGCGGGAGGAGGCTGAGGCGCAGGGTGAAGAGCTCACCATCCCTCCCGATGAGCGCGTGCCGCTGCGTGCCCGTGTTGCGCCTTTCATCGAGATGCTGCAGCACTGTCAGCGCGAAGGCTGCGAAGTGGTCTGGGGTGTTTGAGTCTGCTCAAATCCCGCGTGGTCAACGGCGTAACGGGGTCCACACGACAGATCACCGCATTTTGATCTGAGCCGGCGAGCGTGCGCGGACCCGCAACCCTCCCGCAGGCTGCTGGCTTGCCATCCGAGAAACCACCCCGCCCCCGATGGCGGTCAGATTTCGACCTTGGCGCCCAGTTCGACCACGCGGTTAGCCGGCAGATTCAGAAAATCCGCCACCGATGCCGCGTTGCGGTGCATGCTGGCAAACAGCTTCTCGCGCCAGGCCATCATGCCCGTGCCACGGCGGGGCAGCACGATTTCGCGCGAGAGGAAGTACGAGGTCTCCATTTCATTCAACTGCACCCCGTGGCTGCGCAGCAGTTTCAGAGCCTCTGGCACGTCTGGGTCGTTTTTGAAACCAAAATGCAAAACTACGCGCCAACAGTCGTGGCCCAGCGGCTCCACCTCTACCCGCTTGTCGAAGCCGATCCAGGGTACCTCGTGGTGGCGCACGGAGACAAAGAGGTTGGTCTCGTGCAGCACCTTGTTGTGTTTGAGGTTATGCAGCAGCGCATTGGGCGTCACACCGGTTTCCGCATTGAGGAAAACAGCCGTCCCCGGCACGCGCACGGGTGGGCTGAGGAAAACCGAGTCCAAAAACGGCTTGAGATCAATCGCATCGGCGCGCAGCCGCTGCGCGAGCAACTGGCGTCCCTGCTGCCATGTGGTCACCAGCGAGAACATGGCGATGCCGATGGCCAGTGGAAACCAGCCGCCGTTGATCACTTTGACTGCGTTGGCGGAGAAAAACAGCATGTCTACGGCAAAAAAAACCCAGTGGCTGCCACACACAGCAGCCACGGATAGTGCCACGCATAGCGGATGACGAAGAAGGTCATCACCGTGGTGATCAGCATGTCAATCGTGACCGCGATACCTTAGGCCGATGCCAGTGCGCTGCTGGAGCCGGACAGCAACACCGCGCACACGATGCCGCCGTACAGCGCCCAGTTGACTGAAGGGACATAGATCTGGCTCCGGGTGCTGCTGCAGCATCGCGCCCTGCCCGAAGTAATTGAGCAGCAGTGACGGCATCACCAGCCCAAACCAGGCCAGGCGGATGGGTCGTTTGCCGAAGTGACCCAGATCGGCGTAGAGTGCTTCGGCCCCGGTGACACACAACACGATCGCTGCCAGCGAGACGAAGGCCGGACCAGGGTTGTCGATGATGAACCGCAGCGCATGCTGGGGCAGAACCGCCTCCAACACCGCGGGATTGCGCCAGATGTGCACGCCGCCCAGCAGCGCCAGCACAACGAACCACACCGCCATGATCGGCCCAAACAGCTTGCCGACACTGGCCGTGCCGCGCTTTTGTACCGCGAACAGCGC
>CALEDU010000141.1 GCA_937949455.1 uncultured Tepidimonas sp.
GGGGTGCCCGCCGAGGTGAGTGCCGAGTTCGACGTGCACGCAGACAAGCCGCTGCTGCGCATCAGCCGCCGCCACCACGGCAATGTGCGCTCCAGCGTCATCACGCAGGACTTCGTGCACGGGGCCGACTATGCCTTGCTGGCCGATGCGGCCCGCACCTTCCAGGGCTTGCTGGGCGAGGGGGCCAAGGTCGTGCGCGGCGAGGGCGAGCGCGCCAAGGAAGCGCCGGTGGCCGATTTCCGCTCGGCGATGCGCTGGCTGCTGGCCGAGGCCGAGCGCAGCACCAGCCGCCAGCGCTACAAAGGTTTGGGCGAGATGAACCCCGAGCAGCTCTGGGAAACCACCATGAACCCGGAGGTGCGCCGGCTGCTGCAGGTGCGCATCGAGGACGCCATCGAGGCCGACAAGGTGTTTACCATGTTGATGGGGGATGAGGTCGAGCCGCGCCGTGTCTTCATCGAAACCAACGCGCTGCGGGCGTCCAACATCGATGTCTGAGCGGCGCTGACCTGGGACAGCGCTGCCAGACGGTGCAGCACCCGGGGTCAGCCCTGGGTTTCCATTCAACTTTTCAACATTTATTGAAATGTTCTATGATGGGCGCTTGTCATGCTGACCGAAGCCCAAACCGTCCAAGCCCTCGCCGCCCTGGCTCAGCCCGTGCGGCTGCGTGCCTTTCGCGCGTTGGTGGTGGCGGGACCCTTGGGGTTGACCCCCAGTAGCCTGGCCGAGGCGCTGGGGGCGGCGCCCAGTGCGCTGTCCTTTCACCTCAAGGAGTTGCTGCACGCCGGACTGGTGACACAGGAGCGGCAGGGCCGACACCTGATTTACCGGGCGGCGTTCGATGCGATGCAGGCGCTGCTGTCCTATCTCACCGAAAACTGCTGCCGGGGCGATGTCTGCATCGCCCCGCAGGCGCTGGCTTGCGATGGTTGATTTCCACCTTTCGAAGGAGTCTCCCGTGAAGCGTTTCCATTCTCCGGGCCATATGGCTGCTTTTCGACCGACCGATGTCGCGTGCGCCTGAGGAGGCAGACCATGACGACACGCCCCTTGAATGTGCTGTTTTTGTGCACCCACAATTCTGCCCGCAGCATCCTGGCCGAGGCGCTGCTCAACCATCTGGGCCGTGGGCGTTTTCGGGCCTATTCGGCAGGCAGCAGCCCGCGCCCCAACCAGCAGCCCAATCCGCTGGCGCTGGCGGTGCTGCGCGAGGCGGGTATCGATACCCACGGTTTGCGCAGCAAGAGCTGGGATGAGTTTGCCCATCCTGATGCTCCTCGGATGGATTTGATCATCACGGTTTGCGACAACGCCGCGGGTGAGGTTTGCCCCATCTGGCCTGGACACCCAGCCACGGCCCACTGGGGCTATGCCGATCCGTCTGCGGGCGATGCCCCCGACGAGGTCAAGCACGAAGCCTTTCGCCATACTCTGCAACAGATCCGGCGTCGCCTAGAGGCTTTGGTGCAACTGCCAGACGAAAAGCTCAGCCCCGCCGAGTTGCAAAACAGCGCCCGTTCTTTGGTAGGAGTCTGAATCGATGAGTGCCCAATGCGAAACGGCTGCCAAGCAGGCCAGTGGTTCCCCGATGAGCGTGTTCGAGCGCTACCTCACCCTGTGGGTGGCGATTTGCATCATCGTGGGCATTGTCCTCGGGCAATGGTTGCCAGGTCTGTTCCAGACCATTGGCCGCCTTGAGGTGGCGCAAGTCAATCTGCCCGTGGGGCTGCTCATTTGGGTGATGATCATCCCCATGCTGGTGAAGGTGGACTTTGGGGCCTTGGGCCAGGTGCGCCGCCATGTGCGTGGCATCGGGGTCACATTGTTCGTCAACTGGTTCGTCAAGCCATTTTCCATGGCGTTTTTGGCTTGGCTGTTCGTGCGCCAGTGGTTGGCCCCCTGGTTGCCCGCGGAGCAGATCGACAGCTATGTGGCTGGCCTGATCCTGTTGGCCGCTGCACCGTGTACGGCGATGGTATTCGTCTGGAGCCGTCTGACCGGAGGAGACCCGCTATTTACCCTGTCGCAGGTGGCCCTCAACGACACCATCATGGTGTTTGCTTTCGCGCCCCTGGTGGCATTTTTGCTGGGGCTGTCGGCCATCACCGTGCCGTGGGACACCTTGCTCGTGTCGGTGGGGCTGTACATCGTGGTGCCCGTGCTGCTGGCCCAAGCGTGGCGGCGCCGGCTGCTGGCGAGGGGTCCGCAGGCCCTGGATGCTGCCCTGCGCCGCATGGGGCCGTGGTCGATTGCGGCTTTGTTGGCGACACTGGTGCTGCTGTTTGCCTTTCAGGGCGAGCAGATTTTGCGCCAGCCGCTCGTGATTGCCTTGTTGGCCGTGCCCATCCTTATCCAGGTGGCGTTCAACTCGTCGTTGGCCTACTGGCTGAACCGTCGGCTCGGCGAATCCCACGCCGTCGCCGGTCCGTCGGCATTGATCGGCGCGTCCAACTTCTTCGAGCTGGCCGTGGCCACTGCGATCAGCCTGTTTGGTTTCGAATCCGGTGCCGCCCTGGCCACCGTGGTGGGCGTGCTGATCGAGGTGCCGGTCATGCTGGCCGTGGTGTCCATCGTCAACCGCAGCAAGGGGTGGTACGAGTCGGGCATGCGCGGAACGCGTGAGGCGCATTGACCCGGTGCGCGGCAAGCCCCGTCCTGAAGGACGGGAAGGGATAGCGCGGACCAAACCCTAATTGAACGATACAACGCCTCCAAGCCTTCAAATTCGAACTGATGCCCAACGGCCCCATCAGGAGCGGCAAATGCGCCGCTTCGCTGGAGCGTGCCGCTTCGTCTACAACAAGGCGCTGGCTTTGCACAAAGCGCGTTACGAGCAAGGCGAGAAGAAGCACGGCTACGCTGGGCTGTGCCAGCTGCTCACCGACTGGCGCAGCAAGCCGTGAGCCGGAAGGTGAAGTTCAGCCACAACGGGAGGTTCGAATTCCGCCGCCAACTGGACTACAAGCTGGCATAGCGGTGCGGTAATGCCGCCAGCAGCAGGAGCCCACCGAAGCGACTCAGGGGTGGCTCGATGCCGTATCTGAGCGCCGTAGGAATCCCCAGTCTTCAGGCCGGGGAGGATGTCAAAGGATGCCCGCATGCAAAGCCTGCGCGACCCCGCCATCCTGTTTCTCGTCTACTGCGTGCTGGCTGGCGCGTTGCTGCTGATGGTGCTGTCGGCCAGCGCCTCGTACATCGTGGTGCCAGCCGTGTTGCGCTATGCCATCCCGGAGGCCAACCCGGCGCTGTACTTCGGGCTGAGCCTGGGGGTGACCTTCCCGTTCAACATTCTGATCGGCTACCGCTGTAGACCCAGTGGCGCGCCTGATGCGCAAGCTGTACGCGATGCGAGCGGATGGCACCGCGCCCCTGGCTGACATTGCAGGGCGACTTAGCGGCCGTGTTCGCTGGCGAGGAGGTGCAGGATTGGCAGGAGAGGGCTGGCAACCTGTTGGATAACGCTTGTAAATGGCCCCGCCCTGTGCGCGCCTTCTGAACGGTGTCGGGAACTTTTTTTTCGGGCCGCGCTCCATCAGAGCAGGTGTGCCATGGTTTGTGTGTGTCGCGAGGCGCCGTCGATGCGGTAGTTGTCTGCGTCGGCTGGAAAACTCTCCGAGGCGGTTCTCCTCCTCCCTCCTCCATCTTGTTGCCTTGGGGAGCGTTTCGCGGCACCTTTTTATTGCGCTACATGGGTGGCAGCGTTTCTTGGAAACTGGGGCGCTGCGAAAGCCGCTCGTGTAACCGGGCCAAATTCGGGTGGATGCTGCGCCAGTCGATGGCGGGAAAGCGAAAATCCAAATACCCCAAAGCGACGCCCACCGCGATATCCGCCAGGGTCAGGTGCACTCCGTGGTAGTGTGGACGGTCGCCCAGCCCCAAGCTCATGGCCTTGAGCGCGCGCTGCGTTGCGGCCATCTGCCGATCCACCCAGGCCTGGCTGCGCTCGTGCGCCGCACGGCCGCCCCAGACCTGCTCCATGCGTGCGGCCACCGCTGCGTCGAGCAGGCCGTCGGCCAGGGCCTCCCAGGTTTTGACTTCAGCGCGCTCGCGCCCGCTGGCTGGGATCAGTTTGCCCACGGGGGAAAGCGTATCCAGATACTCGACGATGACGCGTGAGTCGAACACCGCCTCGCCGCCTTCCATCACCAAACAGGGGACCTTGCCCAGCGGGTTGGCGTCCGGTACCGTACTGTCGGCGGCCCAAGGGTCGGCCTGCTCGAACTGGAAGTCGAGCTTCTTCTCGGCCATGACGATGCGCACCTTGCGCACGTAGGGGCTGGTGAGGCTGCCGATGAGCTTGAGTTTCATGGGGTCGATTGTAGAGAGGCTGCACGCCTACAATCGAGGCCACTATGCAAGCCCACGCTGACCCCTCTCTTGCCGCGCCAGATGCCGCGCTGACTGCGCTGTCGCCGCTGGACGGCCGCTATGCCACCAAGGTCGCCGCGCTGCGGCCGATTTTCAGCGAATACGGTTTTATGCAGCGGCGCGTGCAGGTGGAGCTGACGTGGTTTGAGCGGCTGAGTGACCTGGGCCTGCCGGAGTTCCCGCCGCTGTCGGCGGCAGCACGCGTGCACCTGCGGCGCGTGGTGCGCGACTTTTCACCGGCGGATGCGGCCGCGATCAAAGCGATCGAGCGCACCACCAACCACGATGTCAAGGCGGTGGAGTATTGGATCCGCGGTCATGCGGAGCTGGGCGTGCCGGGGGTGTTTGCCGGCTGGCCGCAGCTGCAGTGCGTCGGCGAATTCGTGCACTTTGCCTGCACCAGTGAGGACATCAACAACACCAGCCACGCGCTGCAGTTGCAGGCTGGCCGCGCAGTGCTGCTGCACGGGCTGGAGACCATCGCCGCGCGCCTGCGCGAGCTGGCCCATGCTTGGGCGGCGGTGCCGATGTTGTCACGCACCCATGGCCAGACCGCCAGCCCCACCACGGTGGGCAAGGAGCTGGCCAATGTGGTGGCGCGGCTGCAGGTGGCGGGCGAGCGCATCGCCGCCGTGCCGCTGCGCGCCAAGATGAACGGGGCGGTGGGCAACTACAACGCGCACCTGGCGGCCTATCCGGATGTGGACTGGGAGGCCTTTGCGCGCAGTGTCGTGGAGACGCCGGCACCCGGACCGGACACGCCGCCGGAGACGCCGATCGGCCTGGGGCTGACATTTCAGCCCTACAGCATCCAAATCGAGCCGCACGACTACATGGCCGAGCTGTTCGACGCCGTGGCGCGCAGCAACACCATCCTGATCGACCTGGCGCGTGACGTCTGGGGCTACATCAGCCTGGGCTATTTCCGGCAGAAGCTCAAGGCTGGCGAGATTGGCTCCTCGACGATGCCGCACAAGGTCAACCCGATCGACTTCGAAAACGCCGAGGGCAACCTGGGGCTGGCCAATGCGCTGCTGCGCCACCTGAGCGAGAAGCTGCCGATCAGCCGCTGGCAGCGCGACCTGACCGACTCCACCGTGCTGCGCAACATGGGTGTGGCGCTGGGCTACGCGGTGCTGGCGCACCAGTCGCTGCTGGCGGGCCTCGCCAAGCTCGAGCTCGATCAGGCGGCGTTGGCCGCGGACCTGGATGCTGCGTGGGAGGTGCTGGCCGAGCCGATCCAGACCGTGATGCGCCGCTACGGTGTGCCGCTCGCCTATGAGCGGCTGAAGGCCGCCACGCGCGGCCAGCAGGTCACGCGCGAGGCGTTGCAGGCGCTGATCGATGACCTGCCGATTCCCGCTGCGGAAAAGGCCCGACTGCACGCGCTGACCCCGGCGACCTACACCGGCAAGGCCGCCGAGCTGGCACAGCGGATTTGACGGCACGCCGAGCCCGCCGCACCCGCGTCCTGGGGTCGCGTGGGCGTCAGGGGGCTGGATGGGTTCAGCCTGGCGCTGCGGCGGGGGCGGTGCGGGGTTCAGACGGAGCGCTGGGCAGCCCGCTGTTCCACCGCACGCTCGGCGTAAGCGTTGAAGCGCCAGGCGCTGTCCTCCAGTGTGATGCGGCGCCAGACGGCGCGCTTTTCGCCGGGCGTCATCGCCGGCCAGTGCGTCACCTCGTCGTGCGTGCGGCCGCAGCCCTTGCAGACCGCGTCGCCCTGGTTGGTGGAGCAGATGGCGATGCAGGGTGTATCCGGCGTGGTGTCGTACCATGCCTTCCACGCCGCCCAGGCGGCGCGCGGCATGGTGTGTTCATCGGCTTCGTCGGTGCGGTAGTAGACCATCAGCGCATAGACCTCGGCCAGCGCGCGCAGTTCGGGCCCCAGGGTCACGCCGTCGGGCGAGGGCTGGCGCGCGCGCCAGTAGTTGATCGCGGCCTCGATGTCGGTGATATGGATGCCGGCCATGCGTATGTGCGGGGTGAATGCGAGAACAGGGCTTACCCGAAATCGGGATGCCGATATTAGCCGTGCTGGCGTGCACTCGTCAGCGGCGCGGTGTTTGCTCGGCGAGTTGTTCGCGCAGCACGCTTTCGGCGTGTCGGGCGCGGGC
>CALEDU010000142.1 GCA_937949455.1 uncultured Tepidimonas sp.
TGGGGCCTTTTTCATGCCTGAACCCCGACCGACGATGACACCCCCGGCCCACGACCCCGCGCACGACCTGCAGATCCGCCGCCTCGCCGACGCCAGCGTCGAGATGCACCTGTTGTCCGAGGACGGCACGCGCCCGCCGCCAGACGCATACCGCTTGGCGTTCGTCGACCCGGAGTTCCTGCTGCGGCGCGAGACTCGCGGCATCCGCTTCCAACTCGAGTTGCTCAAGCCCGATCTGATGCAGGCCGACGCCGGCATCGACAACACCATTGTCGTATTTGGCAGCGCGCGCTTTCGCGAGCCGGCCGAAGCCGAAGCCATCTGGAAACAGGCACACGCCCGCGGCGATGCCGAGGCGATCCGCCGCGCCGAGGCACTGCGGCGCAATGCCCGCTACTACGGCGAGGCGCGGCGCTTTGCCCAGCTGGTGGCGGCCTATAGCCAATCTTGCCCCAAGGCGGACCAGCTCTACATCGTCACGGGTGGAGGACCCGGCATCATGGAGGCTGCCAACCGAGGTGCACACGACCAGGGTGCACCCAGCGTTGGACTCAACATTCTGCTGCCGCACGAACAAGCGCCCAACCCCTACATCACGCCACATTTGCGCTTCAAGTTCCACTACTTTGCGCTGCGCAAAATGCACTTCATGATGCGCGCCAAGGCGCTGGTGGCTTTCCCTGGGGGCTATGGTACGCTGGACGAGCTGTTTGAAGTGCTGACCCTGGTGCAGACCCGCAAGGCCAAGCCGGTGCCGGTGTTCCTGTACGGCAGCGCGTACTGGAAGCGCTTGATCGACTTCGACGCCATGGTGGACGAGGGCGTGATCGCCCCCGAGGACCTGAATCTGTTCACCTATGTGGACACGCCCGAGGCGGCTTGGGAGGGCATCCGCCACTTTTACGGCCTGCCCGAGGCCTGCCCGGTGGACGGCTCCCCCGCGCAGTGAGCGGGATAGCTCGTGCGGGACGCGCCTGCGTCAACGGTCTGACGCGCGGCGTTCTGGTACGGCGTCGCGCGGAACCGGCGCTTTGGACGCCAAGCGCAAGTGCAGCGCCGCCTGCCCCATCAGGCTGGCGGACACCGGCGCCGTGACGAACACAAACAGCGTGATCAACAGTTCTGCGATGCCGAGCCGGCCATGCGCCAGCGACACCAGCATGGATGCGATCAACACCCCGCCCACGCCCAGCGTGGAGGCTTTGGTGGGGGCGTGCAATCGCATGTAAAAGTCGGGAAAACGGATCAACCCGATCGCCCCGACGAGCAGAAAAAACGACGCGACCAAGATCAGCATCGCCGCCAGGTTTTCCAGTACGACGCTCACGTTCGCCCCCTTCTTATTCGATCACATCACCGCGGGTGACATAGCGGGCCAGCGCCACGGTCGAGACGAAGCCCAGCATGGCCACGATCAGCGCCGCCTCGAATAGCAGCTCGGTGTCCAAGCGCATATCGAGCAGAATGATCAAGGCCACCATCCCCATGTAGAGAGTATCGAGCGCCAGAATGCGGTCTGGCAACTCTGGCCCCCGCAGCAGGCGCCAACTGCACAGCAGCACCGACAGCGCAACGACGGCGATACCGACGTTCACCGCCCACTGGAGCATAGGAGTGGTCATGACCGCCCCCCCGTGCACTCACCCTGCGGGGGGTGGAGATCGACCCGAAAAATTCGTATCAGTGGGGCCTCGTAGCGGGCTTTCATATCGGCCACCATCGCCCGCGGATCCTCGCAATCCAGGGCGTGCACCAGGATTTCACGCCGCCCTTCGTCGACGACCGTAGACACGGTCCCAGGCGTCGTGGTGATGATGCTGGCAAACAGCGCATTGACCCGCGGATGATCAGTGGCCAGGGGCACACGCAACCACGCGGGGCGCGGCCGCTGCATGGACCCGAGCGTGAGGCGAGCCACCGTGATGTTGGACACCACGATGTCCCACAACACCACGAGCAGCAGGCGCACCACCGTCGGCCAGTGCAGCCGGCTCGCATCGCCCAGAAAGGGGGCAAGCAGGCGCGGTACACCCCAGGCGAGCACCAACGCCGACAGCAAATGAGCGGGCGCAAGGCTGCGAGCAAGCAGCAGCCAGGTCACGCCGAGCTGAAGCGACAGCACCGGATGGGAAAACAGCACCCGCCAGCCAGCAGCAGGTGTGCCGGGGCGGGTTGACTCGTGGGGAAAAGCGCTCATGGCCGGCTCTCCTGTACATCGGACGACAATGCGGCAGGATCACCCGGCACTGCCGGGCGGCGGCCATCATAGGGCCGCGTCGTGGGCACATCCACGCCCCCCTGACGCTCCAGCACGACGCTGGCATAGCGGGCTTTTTCGGTCAATTGCTGAGCCAGGGCGTCGGTGTAGTCTTTGATCGGTGCGGCCCAGACAGCCATAGCCACGGTCAAGGCCATGAACGCCCACGGGGCAGCCAGCAAACGCACGCTGGTGCCCGACACCTGCGGTGCCACGGCTGGCTGCACATGCCAGAACATGACGACACCGGCGCGGGCCAGCCCCAACAGGGTCAGAAAGCCCACCCCGATCAGCACGCTCCACACCCAAGGTTGCGCGGGCAGTCCCGCCGTGCTTTGCAACAACATCACTTTGCCCAAAAACCCAGGCAGCGGTGGCAGCCCCGCCGCCGACGCCGCGCCAAACAGCATCATGACACCAAGCAGCACGGGCTCGCGCACCGCAGGGGCCGGCTGCAGCCGGTCGTGCATGGCCCCACGCTGTGCCGCGGCCAGTTCCACGAACAAAAACAACCCAGCAATCACGACGGTGCTGTGCAGCAGGTAGTACATCGCCGCAGACAACGTCTCGGGCGTGAACAGGGCTACCCCTGCGACGATCGTGCCCACGGAGGACACGGTCAGATATGCGACCAGCCGCCCCAGGGTGTGTGCCGCCAACGCGCCCAACACCCCAAGGACACTGGTCAACAGGGCCACGGGCAGCAGCCAGGGTTGCACCGTCAGCGAGGCCGCGCCCGCATCCACCCCAAAAATCACCCAGTGGATGCGCACGATGCTGTAGACGCCCACCTTGGTCATGATGGCGAACAGCGCCGCCACGGGGGCACTGGCCGCGGCGTAGGTCCCCGGTAGCCAAAAGTACAAGGGCACCAGCGCCGCCTTCAGGCCGAACACCACCAGCAAGATGAGCGCCGCCGACTGCGCCAGGCGCAGCGACGCGCCGTCCAACCGTGCCACGTGCAGGGCGGCGTCGGCCATGTTGAGCGTGCCGGTCACCGAGTAAAACATGGCCAACCCGATCAGAAACAGCGCCGATGCCGTCAGGTTGAGCACCACATAGTGCACCCCCATGCGCAAGCGCTCGCGCCCCAGGCCATGCAGCATCAGTACATACGACGCGATCAGCAGCACCTCGAAAAAGACGAACAGGTTGAACAGGTCGCCTGTAAGGAAGGCCCCGCTGAGCCCCATGAGCTGAAAATGGAAGATGGCGTGGAAATGCCGACCGCGCGTGTCCCACCCCCCGCAGGCATACCACAGCACCGGAACCGCCACCAGGTAGGTCAGCAGCACCATCAGCGCCGACAGGCGGTCGAGCACCAGCACGATGCCAAACGGGGCCGGCCACTCGCCCAACTCGTAGACGGTCAGCTCGCCCCCGCTGGCCCGGCCCACCAGGGCCACGGCCAGAGCCAAGCCCAGCAGCGCCGACGCCAGGCTCAGACGCCGCCGCCAAGCGGCCCGCCCGCCTTCGTGTCCGCCCCCCTGCGCTGACATCCCATCGTGATCGCCCAACAGCAGCAAGGCCATCCCGGTGAAGGACGGCAGCAGCACCGACAGCACCGGGGCGTGCTGCCCCCAAAAACCCAGCAACGCCTCCATCAGGCTGGTCCTCCGTCATGCGCGCCCGGCCCCGCCCCGTGGCGGCTGCCCGACTCGCAGCCATCCACATGGTCAGTGCCCGTCTCGTGGTGACTGCGCAGCGCGAGTTCCACGATGAAGCCCGTGGTGGCAAAACCGATCACGATCGCAGTCAGCACCAGGGCCTGGGGCAGTGGATCAGCCACCGGCTTGTTGCCGACCAGAATTGGATGGGCATCGGTCCACAGCCGACCCATGACGAAGATGAACACATTCACCGCATAGCCGATCAGCGACAGGCCGAGCACCACCGGGAAGGTCCGCCCGCGCAGCAAGAGATAAACGCCGCAGGCGGTGACCAAGCCCATGCCGGTGGCCACGAGAAACTCCATGCTCATGAGTGACGTCCTTCGCGGGGTTGGATGGACTGGGGCGCTGGTAGGCTGGCCGCCCCCAAAACCGACAGGGTCAACAGCGTAGCGCCCACCACCGTCGCATATACCCCCAAGTCGAACAAGGCGGCGCTGGCCAGCGGCAGCTCACCGAGCAGCGGCACCTGCGGATGGCCATGCGCGCTGGTGAGGAAGGGACGCCCGAACACAAAAGCCCCGGCCCCCGTGAGCCCCGCAATCGTCAGGCCCGAGCCGATCCAGCGGACGAATCGCTGCCCGCCCCCCGTGCGCAGCAGTGCCTCGGCGCGGTCCTGGCCCATCGCCATGTACTGCAGTACCAGCGCCACGGCGGTCACCAACCCGGCGATGAAGCCGCCACCCGGCATGTTGTGGCCGCGCATGAAGATGTAGATCGCCACCACCATCGCCACCGGCAGCACGACCGACGCTGCCACCCGCAGCAGCAGCGGGTGCTCCGCGAAGGTCCAGCGGCGCCCCTGCGCATCAACGGCCGGGCGATGGGTGCGCATCCCTTCCATCAGCGCCAGCACCCCGATGGCTGCGATGGCCAGCACTGTGATCTCACCAAAGGTGTCGTAACCGCGGAAATCGACCAGGATCACATTCACGACGTTGGCGCCGCCCCCCGTGGGCAGCGACTGTTCGAGGAAATACCACGCGATCGAGGCGTGGTCGCGCGTCAGCATCACCCATGCAATCCAAGCGATCCCTGCCCCCGCCGCCAGCGCCAGCACGGCGTCGCGCAGGCGGCGATTGCTCGTCGATTCGCGCGGGGAGTGCTGGGGCAGCAGCGCCAGGCCCATCAGCAGCAGCACCGTCGAGACCAGTTCCACCGACAACTGCGTCAGTGCCAGATCCGGTGCGGACAGCCCCACGAACACCAGCGAGGTCACCAACCCGACCACCCCCACGAGCACGACGGCCTGAAAGCGCTGGTGGTGCGTCATCACCAGCGCCGCACAGGTGGCTGCCAGCAGCAGCCAGACGGCGACGGCCAGTGGGTTGGCCGGCAACAGCTCGCGGGCACCGGCACCGATGTGCTCGCCCGCCAGCGGGGCCGCCGCTACGACGATGGCAGCGCCCAACATCCACGCCACATAGCGCTGCAAAGAACCGTTTTCCAGCGCTGCCGACACGCGCCCTGCCAGGGCAAAGGTCGCATCGACGGCGGACTCGAAAATCTGCCGCCCGGTCAGTGGCCCAAACCAGATTTCGGATTGGATACGGTGCAGACGCCGCCCCCGGGCCAGCTGGGCGTAAAACAGGCCGCCGCCCACCAACGCCACGACGCTCATGAGCAGCGGCAGATTGACACCATGCCAAATGGCCAAGTGGTAGTCCGGCAACGCACCGCCAACCATGGCGCTTGCCGCCACATGCACCAGGGGGCCGACGGTAGCCGCCGGCAGTATCCCAACCGCCAGGCAGACCACCACCAGCAGGATGACCGGCAGCTTCATGCCCAGCGGCGGCTCGTGGGGATGGCGGTTGGGCACCTCGCCCAGCGGGCCGTTGAAGAACGTGTCGTGCACGAAGCGCAGCGAATAGGCTACGCTGCAAACACCCGCGATCGTCACCGCCGCCGGTAGCCACACCCCCGCTGCGGCGGCGCCCGAGACGGCTTCGGCAAAAAACAGCTCTTTGGACAAAAAGCCATTGGTCAGCGGCACCCCGGCCATGGAAGCCGCCGCGATCGAGGACAACGTCGCCGTCCAGGGCATGAACGCCCAGAGCCCGCCCAACTGCCGCATGTCGCGCGAATGCGTCTCGTGGTCCACGATGCCGGCTACCATGAACAGCGACGCTTTGAACGTGGCATGGTTGAGGACATGGAACACTGCGGCGACGGCGGCCAGCGGCGAGCCCAAGCCGACCAGACAGGTCACCAACCCCAGGTGACTGACCGTGGAGTAGGCCAGCAGACCCTTGAGATCATGCTTGAAGAGGGCGATGAACGCGGCGAATACCAAGGTCGCCAGCCCCACCGCGGTGACGATGCTCTCAAACCAACCCGAGCCCCCGAGCACAGGGTACATGCGCATGAGCAAGTACACGCCGGCCTTGACCATCGTAGCCGAGTGCAAGTAAGCCGACACCGGCGTCGGCGCGGCCATGGCATCAGGCAACCAGAAGTGGAACGGAAACTGCGCGCTCTTGGTGAACGCCCCGAGCAGGATGAGCAGCAGCGCTGGCAGAAACAGCGGGTCGGCCTGGATCTCGGCCGCGCGCCCCGCCATTTCGCTCAGCTCGAAGGTGCCAGCGATCCAGCCCAGCATGACCAAACCCGCTAGCATGGCCAGCCCACCGCCACCGGTGACGGCCAGGGCTTGGCGCGCGCCGCTGCGTGCCTCGGGCCGGTGGCTCCAGTACCCCACCAACAGGAAAGACGACACGCTGGTCAACTCCCAGAAAACGACCAGCAGCAGCAAATTGTCCGACAGCACCACACCCAACATCGCGGCCATGAAGAGCATCATCACCGCGTAAAACTTGGCTGCCGAGTCCTCCGGCGACAGATAGTAGCTGGCGTACAGAATGATCAGCAAACCGATGACCGTGATCAGACCCGCAAACAGAAACGACAAGCCATCGAGTCGCAGCCCGATGTTCAAACCGATGTCTGCGACCCAGGGGTGGAATTGATACACCCCCGCACCGCTCCAAACGGCTGGCGCGTGCAGGGCCAGCAAAGCCAGGCTGCAAGCGGTCACGGCCGCGGCGGCCACCGCCGTCGCGCGGCGCGAATGCGCGCCGATCCAGCCGGTCAAAGCAGTACCCGCGAGCAAGGGCAGTAAGACGATCAGCAGCAGCACGGCAATCGGTCTGGCGTGGAATAGGCGCACTGGGCGCTCGATCCGCCGCAGGCAGCGACGGGGCAAGGAGCCCAATTGTAGGGAAATGGCAAGCGCGCCCAGGTCCTTTGGACCTGGCGATCAGACCCGACCGGAGGGAGTTGGACCGGATGCGGCGGGCTGCGCCTCCTGAAAAAACGCTGCGCAGCGCCCAGCATGATCAGGGGGTTGAGCGCCGGCGGGGGAGTCGTGCGCGCTTGCGCTCGGTCAGTTTGGCTGCCCGCAGGGGCGCGGCTGCCGGGGATGGTTGACGGGTGTCAAAGCACGCCCCTCGGTCAAGTAGGCAATCAGGTTGTCCACCGCCAAATCGACCATGGCCCGGCGCGTGCGCAGGGTCGCACTGGCGATATGGGGTGTGAGCACCACATTGGGCACTTCCAGCAGTCCCGGGTGGACGGCTGGCTCGCCCTCGAACACGTCCAGCCCCGCGGCGGCGATGCGCCGGTCGCGCAGCGCTTGGGCCAGCGCAGCATCGTCCACGATGCCACCGCGGGCCAGATTCACCAGCACGGCGGTGGGCTTCATGCGCGCCAGTTCCGCCGCGCCGATGATATGGTGATTTTGCAGCGTGTAGGGCAGCACCAGCACCACATGGTCCGACTCGCGCAGCAGCGTGTCCTTATCCACCCAGGTCGCGCGGCAGTCGGCCTCGATGGCTGCATCGAGACGGCTGCGGTTGTGGTAGAGCACCCGCATGCCAAAACCCTGCGCACCGCGCCGAGCGATCGCCTGGCCGATGCGGCCCATGCCCAGGATGCCGAGTGTGGTGCCGTGCACCTCGGCCCCGGCGAACAGGTCGTAGGACCAGCGCGTCCAGCGCCCGGCACGCAGGTAATGCTCGCTCTCGGTCACCCGGCGCGCCGCCGCCAGCAACAGCGCGAAACCAAAGTCGGCCGTCGTCTCGGTCAGCACACCGGGCGTGTTGGTACCAACCACGCCGTGGGCATCCATCGCGGCGATGTCGAAGTTGTTGTAGCCCACCGTCATATTGGCCGCGATGCGCAGCGTCGGGCAGGCGCGCAGCAGGGCATCATCGATGCGCTGGGTGCCGGTCAACAAAGCCCCCGCCTTGCCCTGCAGACGACGGATCAGTTCATCAGCGGACCAGTCTTCGTCGGCCTCGTTGGCTTCGACCTCGAAGTGTGCGCGCAGGCGCTGCACCGCCTCGGGAAACACGGTGCGCGCCACCAAGACCGAGGGCCGACGGACAGCGAAATCCTGCATGGTCCACTCCAAACAACGAACGTGTCACTCCAGCCATGTCACGAAGCGCTCGATCGGCTCGCGTGGGGTGACGAAGCGGTTGACCGTCGCCTCGGGGTCGGCGTAGCCAAGCGACAGGCCGCACACCAGCATCTCCTGCTCGGACGCGCCGATGTGCGGCAGGATGATGCGCGCATAGTGGTTCCACGCCGCCTGGGGGCATGTGTCCAGGCCGTGGGCGCGCGCGGCTACCATCAGGTTTTGCAAAAACATGCCTGTGTCCAACAGCGACCCCCGCCCCATCACGCGGTCGATGGTCACCATGAGCCCCACCGGCGCGTCAAAGAAGCGGAAGTTGCGCTGGTGCTGGGCGTGCATCTTGTCTTTGTCGCCCTTGCCGATGCCGAGCAGACCGTACAGGCCCCAGCCGTT
>CALEDU010000143.1 GCA_937949455.1 uncultured Tepidimonas sp.
CTACTACGGAGGTGCCGACGGTTTCGAGCATGTGCTCGACCTGGTAGAAGACGCCTGCGACGGCCTGCTCGACCACATCGAACGCGTGCTCGCCGCCCGTGTCGATACGCGCCATTGATGCCATGAACACCCGCCCTTGTCCTCCCGAATCGCGCCCTGCCGGACCGCTGCAAGGCATCCGGGTGTTGGAGCTGGGCCAACTCATCGCGGGGCCGTTCGCGGCCAAAACCCTCGCCGACTTTGGTGCCGACGTCATCAAGATCGAACCCCCCGAAGGTGGCGACCCACTGCGCAAATGGCGCCTGCTGCGCGACGGCACGTCGGTCTGGTGGGAAGTGCAATCGCGCAACAAGCGCTCCGTGCGCGCCGACCTGCGCCGCCCGGACGGGCAGGCCCTGGTGCGACGCCTGGCTGCCGAGGCGGATGTCTTGATCGAAAACTTCAAGCCCGGCACGCTGGAAGGCTGGGGCCTGGGCTGGGACGCCTTGCACACGCTCAATCCGCGGCTGGTCATGCTTCGCCTGTCCGGCTATGGGCAGACCGGCCCCTATGCACACAAGCCGGGCTTTGGCATTCTGGGCGAGGCCATGGGCGGCCTGCGCTACCTGACCGGCGAGCCGGGCCGGGTGCCGGTACGCACCGGCGTGTCCATCGGCGACTCGATCGCGGCACTGCACGGCGTCATCGGTGTGTTGCTGGCGCTCTACCACCGCGACGCCCGGGGTGGTCGGGGCCAGATGGTGGATGTCGCGCTGTATGAGAGCGTGTTCAACCTGATGGAGAGCCTGCTGCCGGAGTACGATGCCTTTGGTGTGGTGCGCGAGCGCGCCGGCAGCGCCTTGCCGGGCATTGCCCCTTCCAACGCCTACCGCTGCCGCCCGGGGGCGGACGGGCAGGACAACTATGTGTTGATCGGCGGCAACGGGGATGGCATTTTCCGCCGCCTGATGCACGCCATTGGCCGGGACGACTTGGCCCAGGATCCCGACCTCGCCCACAACGACGGGCGGGCCCGGCGCGCCGCGGAACTCGACGCCGCCATCGAGGCCTGGACGCGCAGCCGCAGCGTGGACGAAGTCATCACCGCGCTGGAAGCCGCCGACGTGCCGGTAGGCAAGATCTACACCGCCGCTGACATCGCCACCGATCCACAGTACCATGCGCGCGACATGGTGGTACAAACCACCGACCGCGAGGGCCGCCCACTAAAAGTGCCTGGCATCGTCCCCAAGCTGAGCGACACCCCGGGGACGCTGCGCCATCCGGCCCCGCGGCTCGGCGAGCACGATGCCGACATCGCCTCGGTAAGTGGCTGGCCGCCCCTTCGCTAGGCACGCCATTGAACCCCAGTTCACCGCCGCCTAGACGCAGACACAAGCTCGGCAACAAGCACAAAAAACCCGTTGGCCGAAAAACCAACGGGTTTGAGTATTTGGTTGCGCGGGATGGATTTGAACCACCGACCTTTGGGTTATGAGCCCAACGAGCTACCAGACTGCTCCACCGCGCGTCAGAAGCTGAAATTATAGCACGATCACTCGGCTTTGTCGTCTGCTGGGGCAGCGTCCGCCGCCGGCTCGGCGCGATCGACCAGTTCCATGTAGGCCATCGGCGCATTGTCGCCGACGCGGAAGCCCATCTTCAGGATGCGCGTATAACCACCCGGGCGGTTTTGAAAACGCGGGCCCAGCTCGTTGAACAGCTTGACCACCGTATCGCGGTCGCGCAGACGGTCAAACGCCAGACGGCGATTGGCCAGCGACGGCTTCTTGGCCAAGGTGATCAGTGGCTCGACGACGCGGCGCAGTTCCTTGGCTTTGGGCAGCGTGGTCTTGATGGCCTCGTGCTTGAGCAGCGAGTTGGCCATATTGCGCAACATCGCCTGGCGGTGCGCGCTGGTGCGGTTGAGTTTGCGAAGTCCGTGTCCGTGACGCATGGTGGGTTCCTTTCTGTCTTGTCACCGGCAGCCGGATCAGGTACTGCCGGGGGTCACTGGGGTTGAGGGAAAGCGCTCAATGCTTCTCGAGCCCGGCCGGGGGCCAATTGTCCAGCTTCATGCCCAGCGTCAGGCCGCGCGAAGCCAGAACTTCCTTGATCTCGTTGAGCGACTTGCGGCCCAGGTTGGGGGTCTTGAGCAGCTCGTTTTCGGTGCGCTGGATTAGATCACCGATGTAGTAGATGTTTTCGGCCTTGAGGCAATTCGCCGAACGCACGGTCAGCTCCAGTTCGTCGACCGGACGCAACAAGATCGGGTCGAATGCCGGAGCCCCTGCCTTGGCACCCGCACCGACCTCGAACGGTGCACCGCCTTCGAGTTGTGCAAACACCGACAGTTGCTCGACCAGTATTTTGGCGGCTGCACGCACGGCCTCTTCGGGTCCGATGGCACCATTGGTCTCGATGTCGAGCACCAGCTTGTCTAGATCGGTGCGCTGCTCGACACGGGCATTTTCCACCGCATAGCTGACCCGCTTGACCGGAGAAAATGATGCGTCGAGCACGATACGGCCGATGCTGTTGCGATGATCATCGCCCTTGCGCAGGTTGCCCGGCACATAACCTCGCCCCTTCTCGACCTTGATTTGCATGTCGAGTTTGGCTCCCGGCGCAAGCGTTGCTATCGGGTGCTCGGGGTTGAGGATCTCGACGTCGTGCGGCGTCTGGATGTCGCCGGCCGTGACCACGCCTTCGCCTTCTTTGCGCAGGCTCAGCGTGACCTCATCGCGGTTGTGCAGCTTGAACACCACCCCCTTGAGGTTGAGCAGAATGTGCACCACATCCTCCTGCACCCCATCGATGGTGGAGAACTCGTGCACCACGCCCGCGATCGTGACTTCCGTCGGTGCGTGCCCGACCATCGAAGACAGCAGGACACGCCGCAGCGCATTGCCCAGCGTGTGTCCATAGCCCCGCTCGAAGGGCTCGAGCGTCACTTCGGCGCGATGAGCCGACAAGCGCTCGACTTGGATGGTTTTGGGTTTGAGCAGGTTATTTAGCATTCGGACTTCCTTCAATACCCTCGGCTCGTTACACCGATAAGGCCGATGGAGCACAAAATCCCGGATCCCGCCGAGTACGGGATCCGGGCTCTAATGGGGCGCGCCCGAGAATCAACGCGAGTACAGTTCGACGATCAGCGATTCGTTGATGTCGGCACCGAATTCATCACGGTCCGGCACCTTCTTGAAGACGCCTTCGCACTTGTCGGCCGCCACCTCGACCCACCCCGGGAAACCGATCTGCTTGGCCAGCTCCAGCGCCTCTTTCACGCGGTTCTGGTTGCGAGCTTTCTCGCGGACGGCAACGACGTCACCAGCGTTGACCAGGTAAGACGGGATATTGACCGTCTGACCATTGACACTGATGCCCTTGTGCGAAACGAGCTGGCGGGCTTCGGCGCGGGTGGAGGCAAAACCCATGCGGTAAACCACGTTGTCCAGGCGCGACTCGAGAATGGCCAGCAGGTTTTGGCCCGTGTTGCCGCGGCGGCGATCGGCCTCGGCAAAATAGCGACGGAACTGCCGCTCCAGCACGCCATACATGCGCTTGACCTTTTGCTTCTCACGCAGTTGCAGGCCGAAATCCGACGCCCGGGAACCCGATGTGCGGCCATGCTGGCCGGGCTTGGTATCGAATTTGGCCTTGTCGCTAATGGAGCGGCGCGCGCTCTTCAGAAACAGGTCGGTGCCTTCGCGGCGGGAGAGCTTGGCTTTGGGGCCGAGATAACGTGCCACTGGTTTTCCTTTCCATACTGCCGCAACCCAGACCCAGCGGGACTGTTGCGGGAGCCAGCGGGTGGGCGCGACGCCGGCGAAGCCCTCCGCCTGCATGCTCCGGAGTCGATCCGGGGCGCTTCGTCGCACCAGCCCTCGCTGGCGGTGGTCCAAACATCGATGCCACCCGGCACACCGGCTAGAGTGGCACTCTCAAAAAAGCCCGCTATTTTAGCGTGCCTAACATGGTCTGCGTCAAGCAGACGGTCATTCCATCAGATACGCCGACGCTTTGGAGGGCGGCATCCGTTGTGCGGCACCGGCGTCACATCCGAGATGGACGTGATTTTGATGCCCAACGCACCCAGCGCGCGCACGGACGACTCACGACCCGGTCCAGGGCCCTTGATTTCGACATCCAGGTTCTTGATGCCCTGCTCCATGGCAGCGCGGCCAGCAGCCTCGGAGGCGACCTGCGCAGCAAATGGGGTGGATTTGCGCGAACCCTTGAAACCCTGGCCCCCAGCCGATGCCCAGGCCAATGCGTTGCCTTGGCGATCGGTGATGGTGATGATGGTGTTGTTGAACGACGCGTGCACATGCGCGATGCCGTCGGCAATGTTCTTACGAACTTTTTTGCGCACACGGGCCGCGGCGTTGGCGGAAGGAGACTTGGCCATGACTGTCCTTTATGCGGCGGATTACTTCTTCAGCGGCTGAGCGGCTTTGCGCGGACCCTTGCGCGTGCGCGCATTGGTCTTGGTGCGCTGGCCACGCACCGGCAGACCACGGCGGTGACGGAAACCGCGATAGCAGCCGATGTCCATCAGGCGCTTGATGTTCATGGTCACCTCGCGACGCAGGTCACCCTCGATCGTGAGCCGACCGACCTGTTCGCGCACCTTTTCGAGCTCGGCGTCGGACAGGTCCTTGATCTTCTTGGAATATGGAATGCCGCAAGCGTCGCAGATCTGGCGCGCGCGGGTGCGGCCAATGCCGTAGATCGCCGTCAGGCCGATCTCGGCGTGCTTGTGCGGCGGAATGTTGATACCAGCAATACGTGCCATGGTGGTCCTCTACTCGAATCAGCCTTGACGCTGCTTGTGTCGCGGGTCGGTGCAAATCACGCGCACGACGCCATGGCGACGGATGATCTTACAGTTGCGGCACATTTTCTTGACGGAAGCCGAAACTCGCATGTTGCTCTCCTAAAAACAAAATCGGTCGCTCACTTGGCGCGAAATACGATGCGGGCACGGGTCAGGTCATAGGGGGTGAGCTCGACCTTGACCTTATCCCCGGGCAAGATGCGGATGTAGTGCATCCGCATCTTGCCGGAGATATGACCCAACACGATATGTCCGTTTTCCAGTTTGACCCGGAAGGTGGCGTTGGGGAGGTTTTCGATCACCTCACCCTGCATCTCGATGACATCGTCCTTCGCCATGTTCTTACGCACCCGTGGCCTTGAACGAGGCCTTCTTCAACAGCGACTCGTACTGCTGCGACATCATGTAATTCTGCACCTGCGCCCAAAAGTCCATCGTCACCACGACGATGATCAGCAGGGACGTGCCACCAAAATAGAACGGCACGTTGTACTTCAGGATGAGAAACTCCGGCAACAAACACACCAAAGTGATGTATATGGCACCGGCCAGGGTCAGTCGCAGCAGTATTTTGTCGATGTAGCGCGCCGTCTGGTCGCCAGGACGAATCCCGGGGATGAACGCGCCGCTCTTCTTCAGGTTGTCGGCTGTCTCGCGGCTGTTGAACACGAGCGCCGTGTAGAAGAAGCAGAAGAACACGATCGCTGCAGCGTAGCACGCCACATAGATCGGTTGCCCAGGCGACAGGGCCGAGGCCAGATCGCGCAGCCAGCGCGTGCCGTCGCCCGTGCTCATCCAACTCACCAACGTGGTGGGCAGCAGGATGATCGACGAGGCAAAGATCGGCGGAATCACACCAGCCATGTTGAGCTTGAGCGGCAGGTGCGATGACTGACCTCCATAGATCTTGTTGCCAACCTGGCGACGCGCATAGTTCACCAGAATACGGCGCTGACCGCGTTCGATGAAGACCACGGCATAGGTCACCACGACCACCAGCGTTACGATGAAAATCGCCGCCAAGATGCTCATGGCACCAGTGCGCACCAGTTCCAGCAAACCGCCGATCGCATTGGGCAGTCCGGCGGCAATACCCGCAAAGATCAGAACCGAAATGCCATTGCCTAGCCCGCGCTCGGTGATCTGCTCGCCCAGCCACATCAAAAACATCGTACCCGCCACCAAGCTGACCACCGCGGTAAAGCGAAAAGCCAGACCCGGGTCGATCACCAGACCGGGCGAACCTTCCAGTGCCAGCGCGATGCCGAGCGCCTGGAAGACCGCCAGCAGCAATGTGCCATAGCGCGTGTACTGAGTGATCTTGCGCCGACCTGCCTCCCCCTCCTTCTTGAGCTGCTCGAACGTTGGCACGGCGTAAGTCATCAGCTGCATGATGATCGACGCCGAGATATACGGCATGATCCCGAGCGCGAACACCGTGAAGCGCGACAGCGCCCCACCCGAGAACATGTTGAACAGACTCAAGATGCCGCCCTGCTGACCCTTGAACAGCTGTTCGAGCTGAACGGGGTCGATGCCCGGCACGGGGATGTGCGCCCCGATCCGGTATACCACCAGGGCCAGCAGCAGAAACACCAGACGGCGACGCAAGTCGCCGAACTTGCCGGTCTTGGCGAGAGTCGTTGCGTTGGTGGCCACGTGCGATCCCGGATGCGTGGTACGACCGATCAGGCCACCGAGCCGCCGGCCGCCTCGATAGCGGCTTTGGCACCAGCCGTCGCCGAGACGTTGGTGAGCCGGACGGCGATGCCGAGCTGACCCGTCTTGATGACCTTGACTTTTTTGGCCAGTTGGGGCACGAGTCCAGCCTGTTTGAGAGTCAGCAGATCGACCTCGGCCTGTCCCAGCGCTTGCAGATCGGCCAGTGTCACTTCGGCGTTGAACTTGAGGGCCTGCGACTTGAAGCCGCGCTTGGGCAAACGGCGCTGCAGCGGCATTTGACCGCCTTCGAAGCCCACTTTGTGGAAGCCGCCCGAGCGAGACTTCTGGCCTTTGTGGCCGCGGCCCGCCGTCTTGCCCAGACCGGAACCGATGCCACGGCCGACACGACGGCGAGGCTTCTTCGAGCCCGCAGCGGGCTTGAGATTGTTGAGTTCCATCTCGAGACTCCGATCAGAGCACCTGAAGCAGGTAGCTCACCTTGTTGATCATCCCGCGCACGGCAGGGGTGTCCTGCAGCTCGCGCACGCTGCCCAGCTTGCGCAGGCCCAGGCCGCGCACCGTGGCGCGGTGGGACTCTTTGCAGCCGATCGGGCTGCGCACGAGCTTGACTTTGACGGTGTTGGGGGTCGTCATGGTGTTCTCCCGATCAGGCCACGAGCTCTTCGACCGATTTGCCGCGTTTGGCGGCGATTTCGGCCGGCGTGGTCGATTTGCGCAGGGCGTCCAGCGTCGCGCGCACCAGGTTGTACGGGTTGGTCGAGCCGTGGCTCTTGGCCACGATGTCGGTAATACCCATGACTTCGAAGACGGCACGCATCGGTCCACCCGCGATGATGCCGGTCCCCTTGGAGGCGGGCATCATGATGACGGTGGAGGCACCGTGCCGACCCTTGACCTCATGGTGCAGCGTTCCGCCCTTGAGTGATACCTTGAACATGCTGCGGCGGGCCTCGTCCATGGCCTTTTGCACGGACACCGGCACTTCACGCGCTTTGCCCTTGCCCATGCCGATACGGCCATCGCCATCGCCCACCACGGTCAGCGCCGCGAAACCCATGATGCGGCCACCCTTGACCACTTTGGTCACGCGGTTGACCGAGATCATTTTCTCGCGCAGGCCGTCGTCGTTGGCCTCGGTTTTTACATTCGCTTGCATTTTTGCCATTTGCGTCACCCGCTCCGTCAGAATTGCAGGCCAGCTTCACGCGCGGCTTCGGCCAGGGCCTTGACGCGGCCGTGGTAGGCGAAGCCCGAGCGGTCGAACGCCACCTTCTCGATGCCGGCTGCCTTGGCCTTTTCGGCAATGCGCTTGCCAATCAGAGCCGCCGCAGCGGTATTGCCGCCCTTGCCGGCACCGCCGAGCTGGGCACGAACCTCGGGCTCCAGCGTGGAAGCCGAAGCCAGCACACGCGCGCCGTCGCCCGAGATGATGTTGGCGTAGATATGCAAATTGGTGCGGTGCACCGCCAAGCGCACAGCACCTTGCTGGGCAATGCGGATGCGGGTCTGTCGCGCGCGACGCAAACGCTGTTCTTTCTTGGTCAACATGTTCGCAGTCCTTACTTCTTCTTGGTCTCTTTGATGACGACCTTCTCATCCGCATAGCGGATGCCCTTGCCTTTGTAAGGCTCGGGAGGCCGCACCGAACGGACCTCGGCAGCCACCTGTCCCACGCGTTGACGATCCGCGCCTTTGATCAGGATTTCGGTCGGGCTCGGGGTCTCGGCCTTGACGCCTGCGGGCATCTCGATCTCGACCGGATGCGAAAACCCAACGTTGAGGTTGAGTTTCGTGCCCTGGGCGGCCGCCTTGTAACCCACACCAACCAGAGTCAGCTTGCGCTCGAAACCCTTGCTGACACCGACAACCATGTTGTTGACAAGCTGGCGCACAGTGCCACTGAGCGCGCTGGCTTCGCGGGTTTGGTCAACCGGGACGAACGTCAGCTTACCGCCGTCCTGGGCCACCTGGACGCGGGGATTGAGCGCCAGGCTCAGCGCGCCCAGGGCACCCTTGACGTGGATATGGTCTTGGCCAATCGCCACCTCGACGCCTTGCGGAATGGTGATGGCGGCTTTCGCTACACGAGACATTTGCGTTGCTCCTTCCTGCCTCGCATCAGGCGACGTAGCACAACACTTCGCCACCCACGCCGGCGGCGCGCGCCTTGCGGTCGGTCATCACCCCCTTGGGGGTGGTGACGATGGCGACACCCAGACCGTTCATGACCTGGGGGATGGACTTGGCACCGCGGTAGACGCGCAGGCCCGGACGACTGACGCGCTCGATGCGCTCGATGACAGGACGCCCGGCGTAGTACTTCAAAGCGATTTCCAGCTCTTTTTTGCCGTCGGCATCCTTGACTTGGAAGCCATCGATGTAACCCTCATCTTTCAGCACCTGCGCAATGGCGGTCTTCAGCTTGGAAGCCGGCATCGTCACGACGGCTTTGTCCACCATCTGCGCGTTGCGGATGCGGGTCAGCATGTCGGCGATCGGATCACTCATGCTCATTTGGGGTTCTCCTTCGCGCCTTACCAGCTGGCCTTGGTCACGCCGGGGATTTCACCGGCAAAAGCCAACTCACGAATCTTGGTGCGGGCCAGGCCAAACTGCTTGAACGTGCCACGCGGACGACCGGTGATTTCGCAACGGTTGCGCTGGCGGGTCGGGTTCGCGTTGCGGGGCAGCTTCTGCAGCGCCGCACGGGCAGCGTCACGCTCCTCGTCGGAACGCTTGGCGTCCTTGGCAATGGCCTTCAACTCGTTGTATTTGTTGGCGAACTTGGCGACCAGTTTGTCGCGCTTGAGTTCACGCTGGAGCAAAGCTTGCTTAGCCACGGACCACCTCAGTTCTTGAACGGGAAACGGAAACCAGCGAGCAGCGCCTTGCACTCGTCGTCGGTCTTGGCCGTCGTCGTGATGCTGATGTTCAGACCACGCACCGCATCGACCTTGTCGTACTCGATTTCCGGGAAGATGATTTGCTCTTTGACGCCGATGTTGTAGTTGCCGCGACCATCGAACGCACGCCCGGAGATGCCGCGGAAGTCGCGTACGCGCGGCAGTGCGATGGTGACGAAGCGGTCCAGGAACTCGTACATGCGCGCGCCACGCAGCGTCACCATGCAGCCGATCGGCTGACCCTCACGGATCTTGAAGCCGGCAATCGCTTTGCGGGCACGGGTCACCACAGGCTTCTGACCCGCAATCTTGGTCAGATCGGCAACGGCGTTCTCCAGCACTTTTTTGTCGGCCACGGCCTCACCCACACCCATGTTGAGCGTGATTTTGGTGATGCGCGGCACCTCCATGACAGACTGATAGCCGAACTGCGCCTTGAGCGCCGGGGCGATTTTGTCGCGGTAGAGTTGTTGAAAACGTGCCATGGTCATGCCACCTTGATTTCTTCACCGCTGGACTTGAAGACGCGCACTTTCTTGCCGTCGGCCAACATCTTGATACCCACGCGGTCGGCTTTGCCCGTTACCGGATTGAAGATGGCGACGTTCGACTGATGGATGGGCATGGTCTTTTCGACGATGCCGCCGGGCACGCCCTTGATCGGATTGGGGCGGACGTGCTTTTTGACCACATTGACGCCCTCGACGACCACGCGCTGCTCATCGGCGCGACGCAGCACCTTGCCGCGCTTACCCTTGTCGCGCCCCGCAATGACGATGACTTCGTCACCTGTACGGATCTTGTTCATGACGGTTCCTCAGAGAACTTCGGGCGCCAGGGACACGATCTTCATGAAACGCTCGGTGCGCAGCTCGCGCGTGACCGGGCCGAAGATGCGGGTGCCGATCGGCTCCAGCTTGTTGTTGAGCAGCACGGCGGCGTTGCCGTCGAATTTGATGAGCGCACCATCGGGGCGGCGGATACCCTTGGCCGTGCGCACCACGACCGCGTTGTAGACCTCGCCCTTCTTGACGCGGCCGCGCGGCGCGGCTTCCTTGATGCTGACTTTGATGATGTCGCCCACGCTGGCATAGCGGCGCTTGGAGCCGCCGAGCACCTTGATGCACATCACGGACTTGGCACCCGTGGTGTCAGCAACATCGAGTCGAGTTTGCGTTTGGATCATGATGTAGTCCCAACTTGAATCCCTGGGCCCCCACGGCCTAGGCGATCAGTCTTGGGCCCGTCGTCGCAGGCACCGCTCAGCGACCGGCCGGCTGCGCGCCGACGCGATCCGCTGCGCTGTCACCGTGCTTCGGTGGGCAGATGGTCTTCACCCTAGCAGGCGAAGCCGCGTATTGTGACAAGCTGCGTGCTGCCTGTCAACCCCTGGGATCATCCATTGGCATGCATCCCGATTGACGGACAATGCAAGCCATGATTTCCGATACGCCCAAACCCACACCTGCCGCCCCAGCACCGTCGCCCCTGGCGGGTCAGCGCATCGCATTCATTGGCGGGGGCAATATGGCCAGCGCGCTGATTGGCGCGCTGCTGCAGGCTGGCTGCCACCCGGCGGACATCGCCGTCGTCGATCCTGACGCGGCTGCGCGCGCGCGGTTACACGAACGCTTTGGCGTGCACACGCTATCGAGCGCAGGCCCGGCGCTGACGGGCTGTCGGCTGGCGGTGTGGGCGGTCAAGCCCCAAAGCTTTCGCGAAGCCGCGGCCGCTGCGGCTCCGTACCTGGGCGGTGCGCTGCACCTGAGTGTGGCCGCTGGCATCCGCTGCGCGAGCATGCAGGCGTGGCTGGGCAGCGAGCGCATCGTGCGCACCATGCCCAACACGCCGGCGCTGGTCGGACTGGGCATGACCGGGGTATATGCCTTGCCTGGCGTGACCCGCGAGGACCGGGCACTGGCCGAGGCGCTGATCGCTGGCACCGGACGCTGGGTGTGGGTGGACGATGAGGCCGCGCTGGACGCAGTCACGGCGCTGTCGGGCTCCGGCCCAGCTTATGTGTTCTACTTTTTGGAAGCCATGCGCGATGCCGGTACCGCCATGGGCTTGCCTGCCGAGGTGGCGCTGGAACTGGCCATCGGCACCTTCGTGGGGGCTGCGCGGCTAGCCCAAGAGGCCGGTGAACCCCCTGAAGTGCTGCGCGAGCGCGTCACCTCCAAAGGGGGGACGACCGCTGCCGCGCTGGCCGCGCTACAGACCGCTGGGGTGAGGGACGCCTTCATCGGTGCGATGCACGCAGCGCGCCGACGCGCGCAAGAACTGGGCGACGCCTTCGGCACCTGAGGCCGGGCGCACGGCCGCCCATCACCCCAGCGCCTGTTGCGCCACCAGTCCGGCAAACAGGCTGGCACCCAGCCAGTGGTTGAGGCGAAAGGCGCGAAAACACCCTTCGCGCGTGCGGCTGCGGATCAGCCAGGCATGCCACAGCACCTGCGCCACCGCCGCGGCCATGCCGGTGGCGAACCACGGCCCGCCCGCGTGCGGCCACACCAGCCAGGCCCACAGCGACAGATGCAGCGCATAAAACACCAGCACCGCTGCCACATCCCAGCGGCCAAGGGTGATGGCCGAGGTCTGGATGCCGATGCGCAAATCATCGTCGCGGTCGACCATCGCGTACTCGGTATCGTAGGCCAACACCCAGAACAGATTGGCCACCAGCAGCCCCCAGGCCAGTGCTGGCACCTCGCCGCGCACGGCGGCGAAGGCCATTGGGATGCCGAAGCTGAACGCCACGCCCAGCACCGCCTGCGGCATCGCGAAAAAACGCTTGGTGTACGGGTAGAGCACCGCCACCGCCAACGCCGCGAACGACCACGCCACCGCAGCCGCGTGGGTGGTCAACACCAGCGCGAACGCCAAGAGCGCCAGCACCGCGCCCACCGCCAGTGCCTCGCGCGGGCTGATGCGGCCGCAGGTCACAGGGCGCTGTGCGGTACGTTTGACATGGCGATCGAACTCGCGGTCGGCCACGTCGTTGACGCAGCAGCCGGCGCTGCGCATC
>CALEDU010000144.1 GCA_937949455.1 uncultured Tepidimonas sp.
CTGCCCCGATGCGCGGCAGTTCTGCGGGTGTGTTGCGATTCTGAGGGCGGCCCGCAGCCCGCTCGGCCGCCGTTACATACAGCCACTGCGGTGGAATATCGGGGGCGTCTGTCTCCAACACCAGCGCCTGCAGCGGCAAGGTGGCTGCCAGCTGGCGCAAGCGCCGCGCGGCATCGAAGGTGACCGCACCCCCAAACCCCAGACGCCAGCCCAGCGCCACAAAGGACCGCGCCTGCTGCAAGCTGCCATTGAAGGCGTGGACAATGCCCCCGCTCAGCGGACGACCGCGGGCGACTTGGGCGCGCAGCCCCGCCAGCAGCGCATCGGCCGAGCGCCGCGCATGCAGAATCACCGGCAGGCCAAAGCGCTGCGCCAGCTCCAGTTGCGCGCGATAGAAGAATTGCTGACGTGCGCGCATGGCCTCGGAGCACAGCTCGGGCACGAAAAAATCCAAACCAATCTCGCCCACCGCAACCAGCTGCGGATCGTCGTGCCCATCGGTCAGCATTTGCTCCAAGCGACACAAATCGTCCTCGGTGGCCTGTGGTACGTAGAGCGGATGGATGCCCAGGGCATAGGCGTCGCCCGTTTGGTGGGCCAGGGCGCGCACTGCGGAAAAGTTGCGCGCCTCAACGGCCGGCAGCACACAGCACACGACACCTGCGTCCCGCGCCCGGGCGCGCTCGGCCAGCGCATCACGGCCAAATTCAGGCGCGTCCAGGTGGCAGTGGGTGTCGATCCACATAGGGCCTGATTATGGTGTAGCCATTGTCCGCAACCGCTGCCAAAATGTCGGCATGAACCTTCGACACCTGACCATCCTCACCGGGGCCTCGCGCGGGCTGGGCCGTGCCATGGCCGAACAGTTGCTAGGACCACAGCGGCTGCTGCTGACCATCGAGCGCCGGCCCGACCCGGCGCTCGCCACGCTGGCGGCGCGCAGCGGCGCGCACCTGGAGCAGTGGAGCCAGGACTTGGCTGAGCCGGTCGAAGCCGCCGAGCGGCTGGCCCGCTGGCTCGACACCCTATCGCCTGCGGGGCTGGCCAGCGCGACGCTCATCAACAACGCGGCTGTGCTGCCGCCAATCGGCCCGCTGCAGTCCAGCCCGGCAGAGGCGCTGTCGCGCGCACTGCGCGTGGGGCTGGAAGCGCCTATGCACCTGACGGCCGCGTTTTTGCGCACCAGCGACCGCTGGGTGCAGACGCAGGGCTGGAGTGGGCTGCGGCGGGTGCTCAATATCTCTTCGGGACTGGGGCGTTATCCGATGGCGGGTCAGTCGATTTACTGTGCGGTCAAGGCCGGGCTGGACCACTTCAGCCGTTGCACCGCGCTGGACGAAGCCCGCCGCCCACATGGGGCGCGCATCGTCTCGCTGGCGCCAGGCGTCATCGACACGGATATGCAGGCTCAGATGCGCGCCGGGGATCCGGCGGGCTTTCCGGACCGGGAACGCTTCGTGCAGCTGCACGCCCAAGGGCAGCTCACACCGGCGCATCTGGCGGCAAGCCGGGTACTCGCCTGGTTGGAGCGGCCGGATTTCGGTGATCCGTGCGTGGCCGATGTGCGCAACACCGGCTAGGCCATGCGCAGTCTGACCTTCGCGCGGGTCCGGATCCATCGCCCCGATCAATCACCCAAAAAGCCGCCGGCTCGATAGGTCAACACCAGGGTATCGCGCCAACCGAGCTCGCCCTCGGTCTGCGGTTGGATGGGTGTGGTCTCGTGGATGACGCGCGCATCGTCCAGCAACAGCACGGACCACGGCTCGGTCAGTGTGAAGCGCTGGCCGTTGGGGCCATCGGCCTCGAACACGCGGCTCTCACCCCCTTTGATGGCATGGCGGCTGACCAAAAAAACCGCCACCAGATCGACGCCGTCGCGGTGCGCGCCCTCGGGTGTGGGGCGGCCAATGCCCCCGGTGGTGTCGATGCGGAAGGGGTGCGCCTCCACATACCAGGGCTGCGCGCCTTTGAGGGTGGACGCCACAGCCCCGGTGCGCTGCAGCAGCCGTGTCCACGCCGGCTGGGCAACCAGGGTGTCACTGAGCGGAGCAAACCAACGCCGCATGCCCCCGTGCAAGGCGTTGTATTCCACCGGTTGGTAGTGGGGCCGCGCGGGCATGGGGCGCACGGCGTCGCCCTCGACGACGTAGCAGCCGTGCCGACGCCGGCGGTAGCGGCCCCCGTCCTTGAGATAGCGATCCGGCGGCAGGTCGTCCCAGGCGGGTTGCAGAGCCGTCAGGGCGGGGGCGTCCAGCCCCAGCCAGGCCCGCACCGCCGCCGCGCCAAGCACCGCATACCCCTGGCGAGCGAGGGTGGCGTCGAGTTGCTCAGCGGCAACGGCGGGCGGATCGAAGTGCGCAATCATGGTGCAGCAAGTGTAGCCGGCCCGCTCGGCACGCTTGCGGGTAAACGCTATGGACTCCCCCGCCTGAGCGGTTTATGGTTGGGTTTGACAAAAATCAATTGGCAACCACCCACAACCCGTCGCGGAGGGAAATCCCATGGCTGCAACCCACCCCGAATCGACCGAAACCCATCCCCATGACACGAACCGCCCTGATGACGAGGCGAAGCGGGAGTCGGTTTTTTCGCTGCCGCTGGCTTCGCTGAGCCCGGGCGATCCGCTGCGCTGGCTGGCGCGCGGCTGGCGGGACTTTCGGGCCTGTCCACGCATCGGGCTGTTTTACGGGGCGTGCTTTGCGTTGATGGGACAGGCGTTGTGGCAGGCTTTTCAGCATGCCCCGGCCTACGTGCTGGCACTGAGCGCGGGCTTTTTGCTCTTGGGCCCGTTCCTGGCGCTGGGCTTGTATGACGCCAGCCGTGCGCTGGAGGAGGGGCGCCGCCCCTCGCTGCGCGCGTCGCTATGGGCGTGGCGGCCCACCCTGTCCACCATGGCCATCTTCGCGGGAGTGCTGCTGATCCTGGAGATGCTATGGGGCCGCGCCTCGCTGGTGGTGTTTGCGGTGACCATGAACACCATGCCCTCCAGCGAAAACATGCTGGCCGCGCTGCTGAGTCTGGACAACCTGGAGTTTTTGGTCACCTATGTGGTCGTCGGTGCCATTTTTGCGGGGCTGATCTTCGTCAGCAGCGCGATTTCCATCCCCATGATCCTGGACCGGCAGACGGATGCGGTGTCCGCCGCGCTGACGAGTATTCGCGCTTGCCTGCAGAACCCAGGGGTCATGTTCCTGTGGGGCGCGTGGATCACTGGGCTGTGCGTGCTGGCGATGCTGCCCGCTTTTTTGGGGCTTTTGGTGGTCGGTCCCGTGCTGGGCCACGCCACCTGGCACGCCTACCGGCACATCGTGCCGGCACCGACCCGCAGCGACGTCACGCGTTGACGTCCACGACCAGCCGGCCGCGCACCCGCCCGGCCAGGACGTCGTCGGCTGCGGCGATGGCATCGGCCAGGGCAATGGTGCGCGTCATGCGCGCGAGCAGTCCCCGGTCCAGTTCGGCGGCCAGCCGCTGCCACGCCGTGCGACGGCGCGCCAGCGGGGCCATGACGCTGTCGATGCCATACAGCGTCACCCCGCGCAGGATGAACGGCACCACCGTGGCCGGAAAGTCCATGCCCTGCGCCAGCCCGCAGGCCGCCACCGCGCCGCCATAGCGGGTGCTGGCGCAGGCGTTGGCGAGGGTGTGGCTGCCCACCACATCCACCACGCCGATCCAGCGTTCTTTCTGCAGCGGCTTGCCGGGCGAGTTCAGCGTCGCGCGGTCGATCACCTCGGCCGCGCCCAGGGCCTGCAGATAGTCCGCTTCGTGCGGGCGGCCGGTGGAGGCCACGACGCGGTGTCCGGCACGCGCCAGCAGCGCAATGGCGACGCTGCCCACGCCGCCCCCTGCGCCAGTCACCAGCACATCGCCGCTGCCGGGCACCACGCCCTGCGTCGCCCAGTGGGCTTGCAGCGCCATCACGCACAACATGGCGGTGTAGCCCGCGGTGCCGATGGCCATGGCGTCCCAGGCCGTCAGGCCAGCAGGCAGGGACAACAGCCAGTCGGCCTTGAGGCGCGCGCGCTGCGCCAGCCCACCCCAGTGCACCTCCCCCACGCCCCAGCCGTTGAGCAACACGGTGTCACCGGGCTGAAAGCGCGGGTCGTCGCTGGCCTCCACCGTGCCCGCCAGGTCGATGCCCGGCACCATGGGGAACTGCCGCACCACCGGCGAGCGTCCGGTGATGGCCAGCGCATCCTTGTAATTGAGGGTGGAGTGTGACACGCGCACCGACACCTCGCCGGGGGGCAAACGGTCGTCGGCCAATTCGGTCAACACACAGCCGTATCCGGCGTCGGTCTTGTCGATCAGCAGGGCTTGAAACACAGACATCTCCATCAGAAATCGATCAGGGAATCCTGGCGCGCCGGGCTGCTGCCAGGGCAATCGGTCCATGGCGTCACTGCGCAGCATAGACAGGGCGGGGCCCGCTCGCCAAGCACTGGCCTGTCCCGTTCGAGACGAGCACACCGTCACCATCGTGCCAGGCTGTACCGTGCCAGCCAACTACCCTGTACCCTATGGTCAACCCCGCGCCCTCCTCCGGTCCATCGCCACAGACTCCAGCGCCCAGTGCTCCCCTGCCGGGGCTGCTGTGGCTGTTTGCGGCCTGTAATTTCGTGATCGGCACCGGGGCCTTTGGTATGACGGGCTACCTAGGACCAGTGGCCGACGGGCTGGGGGTCAGCGTCGGTGCCGCAGGACAGACCATGACCGTTTATGCACTGGCTAATGCGGTCCTGGCTCCGTTGCTGATGGCGCTCACCGCTCGCTGGCCGCGGGCTTGGGTGATGCAGGGGGCGCTGGGCCTGTTCGCTGTCGGTACGCTGCTCGGTGCCGTCGCCCCCAGTCTAACCATACTGATGGTGGGGCGGGTGCTGATGGGCGCAGGTGCGGTATTCACCCCAATTGCCGCCGGGCTGGCCGTGCAGTTGGCGGCCCCCGAACTGCGTGGGCGTGCGCTGTCGCGCACCTTCCTGGGCATGAGTCTGAGCTATGTGCTTGGCATGCCTTACGGTGCCTGGTTGGGCCTGCAGTGGGGGTGGCGCTGGCCCCTGTTGAGCGTGGGTGTGGCCACGCTGCTGATCGGCTGGTTGCTGCACCGCCGCCTGCGCGCCGGCAGGGACACCGGCGCAACCTCACTGCGGGGCATCGGTGCCGTGCTGCGCCGGCGCGACGTGGTGCTTGCGCTGCTGCTGACGCTGCTGTATTTCACGGGCATCTTCGTCGTGACGGCTTACATGGGGCCGGTGCAGCTCGCGCTCAATCCGCTCACCCCAGGCGGGCTGAGCACGCTGCTGGCCGGGATCGGCGCAGCGGGCGTGGTGGGCACCTTGGCCGGAGGCTGGGCGGCCGACCGACTGGGCCCACGGCGTACGATCGCGCTGCTGCTGGCCGGTCTGCTGCTGACCATGATCGCCGTCCCCTGGACGGCCGGGCACCTGGCCTGGACCATGGTCGCCTTTTCGGTGTGGACCGTCTGCGGCTTTGGGCTGATGACCCCCCAGCAGTCCCGCTTGGCGGAGATGGCATTCACCCAGGCCCCATTGTTGTTGAGTCTGAACGCCTCGATGGTCTACATCGGCACGGCCCTG
>CALEDU010000145.1 GCA_937949455.1 uncultured Tepidimonas sp.
CTCGTCGTTGCTGATGCGCTTGATACCCCAGCGCATGCTCTGCTCGCTGTGCACACTGGCGCTGTCGGGGGGGCCAAACATCGCCAGGCACTTCCACCACCAGCGGTCGACGGCGTCCTGCACCATGCGGCGCTGGGCCTCGGTGCCGCGCATCATGGTCAGCAGCAGCTCGTAGCCCTGGCGCTGGTGGAAGCTTTCCTCCTTGCAGATGCGGATCATCGCGCGCGCATACGGCCCATAGCTGCAGCGGCACAGCGGGATCTGGTTCATGATCGCCGCACCATCGACCAACCAGCCGATGACGCCGACGTCGGCCCAGTTCAGGGTCGGGTAATTGAAGATCGAGCTGTACTTGGCCCGCCCTGACAGCAGCTGCTCGATCAGCTCGGCGCGGCTGACGCCCAACGTCTCGGCCGCCGAGTACAGATACAGGCCGTGGCCGCCCTCGTCCTGGACCTTGGCCAGCAAGATGGCCTTGCGCTTGAGGCTGGGCGCGCGGGTGATCCAGTTGCCCTCCGGCAGCATGCCCACCACCTCGCTGTGCGCATGCTGGCTGATCTGCCGGATCAGCGTGCGGCGATACGCCTCGGGTATCCAATCTTGCGGTTCGATGCGGCCATCGGCATCGATGCGCGCCTGAAAGGCATCCAGTTTGTCGGCTGACTCGTCCGGCTGGATCGGCTGGACCTTGGCCGCAGCCGGGTCGGGAATGCTCAATGCTTGGGTATACATGGTGGGTCTCCGGTGGCTCAAAGGGCGGGGTCAGACCGTGCGGGGGCGCTCGTCCTGCACCCGTTTGGCCTTGCCGGTCTGGGTGCGTGGCAGCGCATCGGCGTCCAGCACCGTGACGCGGGTGCTCACGCCAATGAAAGTTTTGATGCGGTGCTGCAGCTCGCGCGCGATGGCGGCGCGCTCGGGCTCGGTCAGCCGGCCGCTCAGATGGCGCTGCAGCTCGCAGCGCACCTCCAGTTGGTCCAGGTGACCGTCACGGGTCAGCACCAGCAAATAGTTGCCCGACAACTGCGCATCGCGCAGGATCTGCTCCTCGATCTGCGTCGGAAACACGTTGACGCCCCGCAGGATCAGCATGTCGTCGGTGCGGCCGGTGATGCGGCCCATGCGGCGGAAGGCCCGCGACGTGGGCGGCAGCAGCCGTGTGCGATCGCGCGTGCGGTAGCGGATGATGGGCATCGCTTCCTTGGTCAGCGAGGTGAAGACGAGTTCGCCCTCCTCGCCATCGGGCAGAACTTCGCCCGTGTCGGGGTCGATGATTTCGGGGTAGAAGTGATCCTCCCAGATCACCGGGCCGTCCTTGGTCTCGATGCACTCGTTGGCCACGCCCGGCCCCATCACCTCGGACAGGCCGTAGATGTCCACCGCATCCAACCCAAGCTTGCGCTCGATCTCGGCGCGCATGCCTTCGCCCCAGGGCTCGGCCCCGAAAATGCCCACTTTCAGCGAGATCTGCTCAGGGGTGATGCCTTGACGCTCGAACTCCTCGGCAATCACCAGGGAATAGGAGGGTGTGACCATGATGATGTCGGGCTTGAAATCCATGATGAGCTGCACCTGGCGCTCGGTTTGCCCGCCCGACATCGGGATGACGGTGCAGCCCAGTCGCTCGGCGCCGTAGTGCGCCCCCAGCCCGCCGGTGAACAGGCCGTAGCCGTAGGCCACGTGCACGATGTCGCCGGCGCGGCCACCGGCGGCGCGGATGGAGCGCGCCACGAGGCTGGCCCAGGTGTCGATGTCGCGCTGGGTGTAGCCGACGACCGTCGGCTTGCCGGTGGTGCCAGACGAGGCATGCACACGCACCACGCGCTCGCGCGGCACGGCAAACATCCCGAACGGGTAGTTGTCGCGCAGGTCAGTCTTGGTGGTAAACGGAAACTTGGCCAGGTCCGCCAGGGTGTTGAGGTCGTCAGGGTGGACGCCGGCGGCGTCGAATTTGGCGCGGTAATGCGGCACATTCTCGTAGGCGTGGCGCACACTCCACTTCAGCCGCTCGAGTTGCAGCGCCGCGATTTCGTCACGGCTGGCCGTCTCGATCGGCTCCAGGTCGCCAGGGCGCGGGGCTTTGACGGGCATCGTTGGGGTCTCCTCTGTCCTTGTGCGATTGCGGCTGAACGTCTCAGGTGCGGCCATCGGCCTGCTGCAGGCCGGCGATCACCTCGCCCCCAATGCGGTAACTCTTGCCGCGGAACAGGGCCACGGTGCGTCCACCCTGCACGCGCACGGTGATGTCGTACACCCCCGTGCGCCCCGCCAGCGAGCGTTCGATGGCCTCGGCCTCCAGCACCTCGCCCTCGCGCGCGGGTGCCAGAAAGTCGATGTGGCACGCCGACGCGACGGTGTTGTGGTTGTAGCTGTTGCAGGCATAGGCGAAAGCGCTGTCGGCCAGCGTGAAGATCAGCCCGCCGTGGCAGATGGCGTGGCCATTGACCATGTCACGCCGCACGGGCATGGACAGCACGGCCCGCCCCGGGGCGATGGCATCCAGGCGCATACCCAGCGCCTGGGTGGCGTGGTCGCGGGACCACATGGCGGCCCCGACGGCTTCGGCCAAGTCCTGCGGATCGGCGGGGGGCGAGACGGCATCGGCACTCATCGTGATACAAAAAAAGCGGTTTGATCTTGCAATTCAGTATCAATGAAAGCCGGTGCGGCGCACATCGGGGTTTACCCGAAACCCTGCGGCTCGGCCCAGCGGTGCGACCGCGCCCTCACCTCAGGCGCGGCGTCCCCAGGGAGCACTCGTCCTCCTGGGGCTCGAAGCGCTGCCACAGCCAGTTGGCCGCAGCGGGCACGCAGCCATCGGCCCATTGCAGCCGCTCGTCCAGGTGCTGCTCGGCCGGGGCCAGCAGCAGCCGGTACAGGCGCCGACAGACGTGGCGCGCGCGCTCGCCGGGCCAATCGCGCGGCAGCAGCTCCTCGGGCAACTGGGGGTCGCGCAGCAGCAGGCGTCGCCAGTCGTGAATGAGCAATGTGCGCCCCAGAAAGGCGGGCGCGGGCACGGGGGGGCCGTGCGCCTCCAGCTCCGCCACGAGCGGGGTATACCGCGCCACGAATGCCGCGTAATCGTTCGCCAGCGCCTCCAAATTCCATGCCTGGCGCACCAGGTCGCGGTCGGGGGCGGTGCCGCGCACGGGCAGGCGCTCGGCACGCAGGGGCAGCAGGGCGACTCGGCATTCGCCCAGCCCATCGGCCTGCAGCGCCTCGAAGGTCGCGCCCACGTCTGCGCTGGGGTGGACGAAGATGCCCCCGGGCAGCTCGCCATAGCCCTGCCAGAACAGCGACCGGCGCAGGCGCTCGCGCTCGCGCGGCGACAGCGCACCGGTGACGAGCAGCAGCCGCCAGTGCAGGTCCCAGCGCGGGGCACGCGCGGCATAAATCTGGCGCGACGCCTCCTCGAAGCGGGCGCGCCCGGCGACGGTGAGCATATAGTCGGTGCGGCGGCCGCAGGCCTGGTTGACCAGCCAGCCGTCCTGCACCAGCCGGTAGACGGCCGTGCGCACCAGGCGCTCGTTGATGCCCAGCGGTTCCAGCAACTGGATAAGGCTGCCCAGCCACAGACGCGCACCGCGCGGCAGGACGGCGTCGCCAAAGACCGAGATGATGAGCGAGCCCGCGTGGACACGGTCCAAGCGGGCGAAGGACTCGATGCGCGCCTGCAATGCGCCGGAAGCGAGCGAGGCAGGCAAGGCGGGCGAGGCGGGCACCGCCGCGGAACGGGAGCGGGACATGCCCGCGATGGTAGCGTCGGTCCGCAGCAAGCTCAGGCGTCGACGCGCAAGGCCCCTTCGGCGCGCCCCTTGCCGGCACGCGCCGGCGGCTTGCACAGCCCGCACACATAGTGGCGGGCGTTGACGTAGGGGTCGGCGACGAAGTGCCCGCCGCAGCCGGTGCAGCGGGTGCGAATCAGCATGCCCGCGTCCATGAACCGGCTCAGCCGCCAGGCACGGGTGAAGCTCAGCAGCGGCTCGATGCCGCAGACTTGCATCTGTTCCTCGTACAGGCGGTAGGCCTTCATGATGGCGTCGATGTCCTCCAGCGCCACGGTCTTGAGCAAGGACTGGCGGATGTTTTCGAACAGCGAGGCGTGGATGTTGGGCTGCCAGGCCAAAAACCAGTCTGTGGAAAACGGCAATTGTCCCTTGCTCGGCGAGCGGCCGGTGACCTCTTTGTACAGCCGCAGCAGCTTCTCGTACGACAGGTGGGTCTCGCTCTCGAGGACCTGCAGGCGCGCGCCCAGTCCAATGAGGGCGACGGCGCGCTCGATGTCGCGGCTTTCGTGGACGATGCTGCGGGCGGGCGACTTGCGGGCGGCGGTGGTCATGGCGGGGCTCCGGTCAGGCAAAGAGGTCGAGGGCGTGAGCGAGCGGCGGTCAGGTCAGACGTTGGCGAGGCGGCCGGCCATCAGGATGCTGGCGTGCAGGCGCTGTGCGGCCTCGCCCACCGAACGCTGGGGGGCGTGGCTGCTGGTCAGCAGCTTCCAGACCATGTCGTCGTCGGCCTGGAAGCGGCACAGCAGCGTGTTGTGGCTGGCCAGCTTGACGATCTGTGCCGGCGACAAGGCAGCGATCAGGTCGGCCGACTCTTCACTCAAGCCCAGGCGGAAGGTGGCCTCGGCTTTGTCGGCGCGGATCAGGCGCTGCGCGAGCATCAGATAAGTCAAATTCGCCTCGCGGATCTCGGCCAGCAGTTGCTCGCGGTCGGTCTCGTTCAGGGCAGCGGTGGCAGTCATAGCAGCTCTCCTTTCATCGGTTGGCGCGCCCCGGGCCGAGGGGTTTAACACAGCCCGAAAAGCGTCGGTTCGTTGAAAAGGATTGTGAAAACCGGCCACCTTTGCTTGAATCGGAAACCGTCTGTTCGCGGTGTCGGCAAGTCGGCGCAGCGTGTCAGAAAATGTCTGACACGCTGCCGGCGCCGACACCTACAGCGACGCCGCGCGCTGCATGCGCTCGCTCTTCCAATACACGTCGTCGCCCCCATGCATGCGGTTGAGTACCCGCGCCAGCACGAACATCAGGTCGCTCAAGCGGTTGAGGTACTGCCGCGGCGCGTCGTGGATGGCCTCCTCCTGCCCCAAGGCGACCACGCTGCGCTCGGCGCGGCGGGCCACGGTGCGGCACACATGCGCTTGCGCGGCGGCGCGCGTCCCTGCGGGCAAAATGAACTCCTGCAAGCGCGGCAGCTGGGCGTTGTAGCGCTCCAGCGCCTCGTCCAGGGCCAGCACCGCCTCGGGCTTGAGCAGCTCGAAGCCCGGCACGCTCAGCTCGCCGCCCAGGTTGAAGAGCTGGTGCTGGATTTCCACCAACACCGCGCGCACGTCGGCGGGCATGTCCTCGCACAACAGCAATCCGATATGCGAGTTGAGCTCGTCCACATCCCCCATGGCGTGCACACGCAGGCTGTTTTTGCTGACACGCTGGTTGTTGCCCAACCCCGTGGTGCCCCCGTCGCCCGTGCGGGTGGCGATTTGCGTGAGTCGATTGCCCATGACTTTCGTCCCTTCATGCCGGGTTCAAACCGATAATGTGGGCATTATCGGAGACCCGACCGGTGCCGTCCGGCCGCCTTTGGAGCGCCCATGAACGCCCCCTTGCCTTTGCTGCCCGATGTGCAACTGCGGCCGCTGCCGGCTGAAGCCCTGGCTGCGTTACAAACGCGGTTCGCGCAGCGCTGCTCGACGGCGCTGGCCGTGCGCGAGCAGCACGGCCGTGACGAGTCGGCCTACACCCACATCCCGCCACCGGCTGCGGTGGTGTTTGCCGAATCGACGGCCGACGTGGTCGATGCATTGCGCATCGCCGCGCAGTGGCGCGTGCCGGTCATCCCCTTTGGTGTCGGCTCGTCGCTGGAGGGGCATTTGCTGGCCGTGCAGGGTGGTATCAGCCTGGACGTCAGCCGCATGAACCAGGTGTTGGCCGTGCGCCCGCAGGACCTGACCGCCACCGTCCAGCCGGGGGTGACGCGCAAGCAACTCAACGAAGCCATCAAGCACCTGGGCTTGTTCTTCCCCATCGACCCGGGGGCGGACGCCTCCATCGGCGGCATGGCCGCCACCCGCGCCAGCGGCACCAACGCCGTGCGCTACGGCACCATGCGCGAGAATGTGCTGGCGCTGGAGGTGGTGACCGCCAGCGGCGAGGTGCTGCGCACGGGCACGCACGCGCGCAAGAGCAGCGCCGGCTACGACCTGACGCGCCTGTTCGTGGGCAGCGAAGGCACGCTGGGCGTCATGACCGAAATCACCGTGCGCCTGTACCCATTGCCCGAAGCGATTGCGGCGGCCATCTGCTCCTTCCCCAGCGTGGAGGCGGCGGTGCGCACCACCATCGCGATCATCCAAATGGGCATTCCGATCGCGCGCTGCGAGCTGCTGGATGCGCGCACCGTGCGCGCCGTCAATGCCCACAGCAAACTGGGCCTGCGCGAGGCACCGATGCTGCTGATGGAGTTCCACGGCTCGCCCAGCGGCGTGCAGGAGCAGGCCGAAATGGCGCAGACCATCGCCGACGAGCACGGCGGCCAAGCCTTCGAGTGGGCCACCACGCCGGAGGAACGCACGCGCCTGTGGACGGCGCGCCACAACGCCTATTTTGCCGGCGTGCAAAGTCGCCCGGGCTGCCGCGCCATCACCACCGACGCCTGTGTGCCGATCAGCCGGCTGGCCGACAATGTGCTGGCCGCCGTGGCCGAAGCAGACGCGGCGGGCATCCCTTATTTCATGGTCGGGCATGTGGGGGACGGCAACTTTCACATGGGCTACCTGATCGACCCAGATGACCTCGCGGAGCGGGCCGCTGCCGAGCGCCTCAACCAGGCGTTGGTCGAGCGCGCCCTGGCCAGCGGCGGCACCTGCACGGGCGAGCATGGCATCGGCCTGCACAAAATGGACTTCCTGCGCGCCGAGGTCGGCGACGGCGCGCTGGCGCTGATGCGCGCCATCAAGGCGACGCTAGACCCGCACGACATCCTCAATCCGGGCAAAATCTTCGCATTATGAACACCGAATCGTCCCCGGCACAGACACCGCCCCTTCCCCCTGAACGACAACCCGCCCTGCGCCGCTGGGCTGCGGCCTTGCGCCGCATCAGGAAAACGTCGCTGCTGGTGGCGCTGGGCTTCGTCGTGATGTTGGGCTTGCAGGGCGTCCTCATCCACCACGGCATCACCCGCCTGCAGGCGATCGGTGCGGCGATGGACGGGATTGCGCGCGTCGCCGTCCCGGCGGCCCAGCTGGCACAGGACATGCAAAACGCCGTGCAAAACCGCATCATCTACATGCTGCGCATGCTGGCGCAACCCGACCCCTTGGAGCGGGAGCCCGACGCACAAGCCTTCGAGCGCGAAGGCCTGGCCTTCGGGGCCGCCCGCGACGGCTTGGCGGCGTTGCCGCTGGATGCGTCCGAGCGCCGCCAATTGCAGGGGCTGCTGGAGCACGCGGTCTTGCTCAGCCGCTCGCAGCGCGCCGTGGTCCAAGCCCTGCTGGAGGGCCGGGACGAAGACGCCCGTGCGCAAATCCTGGCCGATACGGTATTGGAGCGGCAACGCGAGCTCGTCACCGCGCTGCGCGAATTGGCGGCCGGTATGCGGCTCAAAGCGACCCAAACCGTCGATCACGCCCATCGCCTGCAGTCGCAAGCCGAGCAGGTGGTCATGGGCTTGGGGGTCTCGCTGTTCATCCTCGGGACGGTCATCGGCGCAGCGGTGACCCGTACCACGTTGCGCGCGGAACGCATGCTGCACGCCGAGGTGGAGCGCAATCGCCATGCCGCGTGCACCGACACCTTGACCGGCTTGTACAACCGGCGCGGATTCGAAGAAGCCCGCAAAGCAGCGCTCGACGACGACTCGCCAGCCCCATACGGTTTGCTGCTGATGGACCTGGATCACTTCAAACCCATCAACGACAGCGCTGGCCATGATGCGGGCGACGCCGTGTTGCAAAAAGTCGCGCGCTTGCTCACCGAGGCCGTGCGTCCGCACGATGTGGTCGCCCGTTTGGGTGGAGACGAGTTCGCCATTTTTCTGCGGGATGCGCCCGCTGATGTGGTCGACGATGTGGCGCAGCGCATCGTCACCACGCTGGGCGATTTCACATTCGAATGGAAGGGGCAGCGGTTTCGGCTGGGTGCCAGCGTCGGGGCTGCCGTGTTCGATGCGGCCACCGCCAAGGACTGCTGGACGGCGGTGCTCAAAGCAGCCGATCAAGCCTGCTACGAAGCCAAACGGCAAGGCCGCGGACGCTATGCTCGGGCCGCTGCGATCGGCGAGTTGGTGTCGCCCACGGCATAAACCCACAGCGGCCGACCGTCGGGACAGATCAAGGTCGCGTGGGCTGGCCAGCCCGGCACGGCGAACTCCAAACTCACCAGCCAGGTGCCCGCACGCATTTCGGCAGCGGCTTTGGCCGCAGCACGCGGCATGGTTTCGGGCCGCTGGAACAGATAAACCACATCGTAGCGCGACCAGTCATGGGACCAGAAGTCACCGAGGTGCACGCGTGCACCGGCCGGGGACCGCAAACGCGCCAACATCACCAGAGGCCACGCACGCTCAACACCGTACAACTCGGCGTCAGGAAAGGCCCGCTCCAGGGCCTGCAAGCCATCGCCAGCACCGCAACCCGCATCCAATATCCGTGCGCGCGGCGGCAACCAGATTACGGCGGCCAAACCGAGCAGCGCATCCGGCGGGGTCGGAAAAAGCGGCGCATCGCGCCATGCCCGCCATGGATAGAGCGCCAGCACTGCCAACAGCAGCAGCCCCCAAACCCACGCCGGTGGCAGCGGCAGCACACCAGCCGCCAGCACCCACGACAGTGGAAAACCCAGCGCCATGATCATGCGCCGCATTGGCGTGCCCCCGTGCCGCACCGCCCACAGCATGGCCAGCAGGGCGGTGATACCAAAGGCTTCGGCCACGGGCCGCTGCCAGCCCATGCGCAGGGCGGCAAACCCTGCCCAGGCCGCCAACCACAGCGCCAGCGCGGGCAGGGGCCAGCGGTCGGGCGCAGGTGTGGCGCGGTGCGGCTTCACCCGTGCAACCCGCGCAGCCGCTCGATCAGGCCGTTGAGCTCGTCGAGCGAGCCAAAGGCAATCGCCAGCTCGCCTTGCTCCTGCACGCGGCCTGCGCGCTTGACGCGCTTTTTCACCCGGACCTCCACCTCGGCGGCGAGCAGCTCGGACAACTCCTCCTCCACCCGCCGCACATCACGCGATTTTTCAGCCTTGGGGCGTGGCGGCGTGAGCGCAAACGCTGCCGCTAGGCGCTTGACCAAGGACTCGGCCTCGCGCACGGACAGGCCTTTGGCGGCGATTTGGTGTGCTGCGGTGATCTGCGTGGCGCGGTCTAAGCTCAGCAGCGCGCGCGCATGGCCCATATCCAAATCGCCAGCCATCAGCATGGCCTGCACCGGCTCGGCCAACTGCAACAGGCGCAACAGATTGGTCGCCGCGCTGCGCGAGCGGCCCACGGCCTGGGCCGCTTGCTCATGGGTCAGACCAAACTCCTTGATCAGGCGCTGCAGGCCCTGCGCTTCTTCCAGCGGGTTGAGGTCCTCGCGCTGGATGTTTTCGATGAGCGCCATCGCCGCAGCCGCCTCATCGGGCACCTCGCGCACCAAGACGGGCACTTCTTCCAGCCCGGCCAGTCGCGCCGCCCGAAAACGCCGCTCGCCCGCGATGATTTCGTACACCGGTCGCGC
>CALEDU010000146.1 GCA_937949455.1 uncultured Tepidimonas sp.
CAGCCCGCTGGTGCTGCGCTGCATCGAGGACCACGCCGCGGGCCAGCGGCTGCCGCTGGAGGCGATCTATACCGATCCGTCGGTGATTGCGCTGGGCCCGCTGCTCGGCTGAGTCCACACCAGCAGGGACAGGGCTGCCAAAGCCGCCGTCTCGCTGCGCAGCGTGCGCGCACCCAGCCCCAGCGGACCAAGGCCCGCCTGCGCCAGCGCCGCCTCCTCCGCCTCGGTTAGCCCCCCCTCAGGCCCCAGCACGACGTGACAGGGGCCGCCATGCGCCGCGGCCCAAGCCGGCAGTGGCACGCTGCCAGCGGCCAGCGACAGCCACACGCCTGCCCCCTGCGCCTTGCGCGACGGATCAGCCAACCAGTCCGCCAGCGGTCGCACCGGATGCACCGTCGGGACGCGGTTGCCGCCGCACTGCTCGCAGGCGGCCGCGGCCACCGCCTGCCAATGCGCCACTTTGCGCGCCGCGCGCTCGCCGTCCAGCCGCAGCACCGTTCGCGCGGTCAGCAACGGCTGGATGCTGGCCACGCCAATTTCGGTGGCCTTCTCGACCAGCCAGTCCATGCGCTCGTTGGCGGGCATGCCCACCGCCAGGTGCACTGCGCGCGCCGGCTCGCGCTCCACCGCTGCGTGCGCCTCGATCACCACCGTGACATCGCGCCGGCCCATCGAGCGCACGCGCGCGCGCCACTCGCCGCCGCGCGCCGGATCGCCAAACAGCGTCAAGCCGTCGCCAGGCTGCAGCCGCAACACCTGCACATGGCGCGCTGCCTCGGGCGGCAGTGCCAGCGTCTGGCCGGCCTGAAGCGGCTGCGGCAGGTGAATGCGCGGCGCGGCCATGGGGCCTCAGCTCATGCCCGGGCGGCCGAAAGCATAGGCCACCGGGGTCTCGATGCCCTCCACCACATCGATCAGCTGCAACAGCGGCTTGAGCTCGCGGTAGCGCGCTGCGGTGTGGCGGATGTAGGCGATGAAGCGCGGCGCATCGGCCAAATAATGCGGCTTGCCATCGCGCAACGTCAGCCGCGCAAAGATGCCAGCCACTTTCAGGTGGCGCTGCAGCCCCATCCATTCCACCGCGCGGTAAAACGCCCCAAAATCCTGCGCCCAGCCGTCGCCGTCCAGCAGCCCGGCCTTGCGCGCCGCCTCCCAGTAGCGGATGGTGACGTCGAGCACGGCCGCCTCGTCCCAGCTGAGGAAAGCGTCGCGCATCAGGCTGGCAATGTCGTAGGTCACAGGGCCGCACACGGCATCCTGGAAGTCCAGCACCCCCAGTCGCCCCTCGGGCCGCGCCGGGTCGAAGCCGCCCGCAGGCAGCATCAGATTGCGCGGCATGTAGTCGCGGTGCACCCACACCGTGGGCTGCGCCAGCACGCGCTGCACGATCAGGTCGAAGGCCGCCTCGAGTGTGCGCCGTTGCGCGTCCGACAAAGCGAAGCCCTTGTGGCGCGCCAAGTACCACTCGGGAAACAGCGCCAACTCGCGCCGCAGCAGCGCCGCGTCGTATGGCGGCAGCACGCCGGGGCGGCTGGCGCGCTGCCACGCCACCAGGGCGGCGATGGCGTCCTTGAAATACGGCAACGCCGCCTCGGGCTGCTCGGGATCCAGCGCTTGCAGCAGCGTCTGCGTGCCCAGGTCTGTCAACAGCATGAAGCCGTTGGCCTCGTCCCACTCCAGCACCTCGGGCACCCGCACGCCCGCTTCGCGCATCAGACCGGCGATGCGCACGAATGGGCGGCAGTCCTCGTGCGCCGGCGGAGCGTCCATGACGATGCGCGTGTCGCTGCCGTGCGCGGTGTCGCACTCGATGCGGAAGTAGCGGCGAAAGCTCGCATCGGCGCTCGCTAGGCGCAGCGTCTCGGGCCGCAAGCCGTGCACGGGGGCTACGTGCGCCAGCCAGCGCTCGAAGGCAGCGGCGCGCGCCGGGTCGGGCCATGCGGGGGGCGGGGCAGGGGTGGGGTCGGGGGTGCTCATGGATAATCGGCAGCATTCTACGAATGCCACCGCCGACTGCCCGTTCGACCGTGCTCAAGCGCCCTGTCACCCCAGCCATGCCTGCGCCCGGCGCACCGCCGCGACAGCGCCTGCGCCACGCCGGCTGGGTGGCGGGGCTGTTTGGGCTGGCAACCGCTGCCAGCGCCCAGCCGCTGGTGTTGCAGCCATCGCTGACGTTGCTGGAGCAATTGCCCCCCAGCCTGCGCGGGCAGACCCCGACGGTGGTGGAGGGCGAGCGCATCCAAGGCCAGACGGATGCCTCCACGGCGGTCGAAGGCGGTGCTGTGTTGCGCCGGCACGACCTGACGCTGCGCGCAGACCGGCTGGAACACAGCGCCGCGGACGACACGGCGATTGCCAGCGGGCGGGTGCGCATCCAGCGCCAAGGCAATGTGTACGAGGGCGATCGGCTGCAGCTCAAGCTGGACACGTTCGAGGGCCGCTTCGACGCGGTGCGCTTCGAGTTTTTGCGCACCGGGGGGCAAGGCGAAGCCAGCCGGGTGGAGTTTCTGGACGAAAAC
>CALEDU010000147.1 GCA_937949455.1 uncultured Tepidimonas sp.
GCGCGCGACCCGCGCATCGCGCAGGTGATGGCGGGGCTGGCCGCCGAGTATGACGTGGTGCTGGTGGCGCGTGCCGACGGTGTACTGGCTGCAGATGTGCGCCCGCTGGTGCGGCTGTCGCTGACGGTGATCGCGCAGCAGGGTCAGCGGCGCGAGGTCGGCTCCTCCGGCGGAGGGGGGCGGTTTGGACTGGATTACTTCGACGATGGCGTGCTGGAGCGCTATGTGGACGAGGCCGTGCAAGCCGCGCTGACCAACCTGGAGTCGCGTCCCGCCCCGGCGGGCGAGATGACGGTCGTGCTGGGCCCCGGCTGGCCCGGCGTGCTGCTGCATGAGGCCGTCGGCCACGGGCTGGAGGGCGACTTCAACCGCAAAGGCTCCAGCGCATTTGCCGGTCGCATCGGCGAGCGAGTGGCCGCCAAGGGCGTGACGGTGCTGGACGACGGCACGATCGAGGGCCGGCGCGGATCGCTCAATGTGGATGACGAGGGCTGTGCCAGCCAGCGCAATGTGCTGATCGAAGACGGCATTTTGCGTGGCTATATCCAGGACCGGCTCAATGCCCGGCTCATGGGCGTGGCACCCACTGGCAACGGACGGCGCGAGAGCTACGCGCATTTGCCCATGCCGCGCATGACCAACACTTACATGCTGGCCGGCGAGCACGACCCACAGGAGATCCTGGCCAGCGTGCGTCGGGGTCTGTATGCCACCCACTTCGGTGGGGGTCAGGTGGACATCACCAGCGGCAAATTCGTGTTTTCAGCCAGCAGCGCGTGGTGGGTTGAAAATGGCCGACGGGTCTATCCGGTCAAGGGTGCGACCCTCATCGGCAGCGGGCCGGAGGCACTCAAGCGCGTGGCCATGATCGGCAACGACATGGCTCTCGACAGCGGGGTGGGCACCTGCGGAAAAGAAGGCCAGAGCGTGCCGGTGGGGGTGGGCCAGCCGACGCTGCGGCTGGATGGCCTGACGGTTGGGGGCACGGCCTGAAAAGAAGCGAAAACGGCCAGACTGCGTCAGGCAAGCTGTGCTACAGTCCAAACATGCAGTCGCGCAGCTTTTACTACGGCTACTTTTGGTCCTCACGCGTCACCGGCGGTAGAGAGGTCTAAAAGCGCCCGCTAAAAGTCCTTGAACTCAAAACCGTCGGTTACTACCGGCGGTTTTTTTTCGCCTGTCCTGCCCCCCGTTTATCCCCATCGAAGGAGTCCCCGTCATGAGCCCGAGCCCCGCCAAGGCCAGCAGCACCGATGTCTGGTATCCCCATCCGGCCGACCGCACCAGCCAGACCGACGACCAACGCATCGAGGACATCACCGTGCTGCCGCCGCCCGAGCACCTGATCCGCTTCTTCCCGATCCGCGGCACCGCGATCGAAAAGCTCATCACCCACACCCGCCGTGCCATCCACCAGATCCTGCATGGCAAAGACGACCGGTTGCTGGTCATCATTGGGCCGTGCTCGATCCACGACCCGGCTGCGGCCATGGAGTATGCGCGGTGCCTGAAAGCGCAGCGCGATCGCTTCGCCGACCGGCTCGAAATCGTCATGCGCGTCTACTTCGAAAAACCGCGCACCACGGTGGGCTGGAAGGGTCTGATCAACGATCCGTACTTGGACGAGAGCTTCCGCATCGACGAGGGGCTGCGCATCGCACGTCAGTTGCTCATCGAGATCAACCGCCTGGGGCTGCCGGCGGCCAGCGAGTTTCTCGACGTCATCAGCCCGCAGTACATCGCTGATTTGATCTCGTGGGGGGCGATCGGCGCGCGCACCACCGAGAGCCAGGTGCACCGTGAACTCGCCTCGGGCCTGTCTGCACCGATCGGCTTCAAGAACGGTACCGACGGCAATATCCGTATCGCCACCGACGCCATTTTGGCTGCCAGCCGACCGCACCACTTCCTGTCGGTGCACAAGAACGGGCAGGTGGCCATCGTGCGCACCAAGGGCAACCCGGACTGCCACGTCATCCTGCGCGGCGGCAAGCTGCCCAACTACGATGCCGACAGTGTGGCCATCGCTTGCCAGCAGCTGGCCGATGCCAAACTGCCTGCGCGTGTGATGATCGACTGCAGCCACGGTAACAGCCAAAAGCAGCACGAGCGCCAGCTCGAGGTTGCGCGCAACATCGCGGACCAGTTGTCAGGCGGATCCGACCGGGTGTTTGGCGTGATGATCGAAAGCCATCTGCGGGCTGGGACGCAGAAATTCACCCCAGGCAAGGACGATCCAGCCCAATTGGTCTATGGCCAAAGCATCACCGATGCGTGTATCGATTGGGATGCCACGGTGCAGGCGCTGCAGACGCTCGCGGATGCGGTGGCAGCGCGTCGCACCCGTCGCGGCTCGGCGGCTGCGGGTGTACGATAGGGCTGTTGCTTGTAAGACCGACCGGAAGTCGCCATGCGCAGTCATGTGATCGTCCATTTTGGCCCCGACCGCGAGTACACCTTCGACCTCGACGAGGTGCAGCCCATGCCGCACGACCTGGCGCGCCAGTGGCTGGACCAGCAGTTCACCGAACTGGGATGTGAGCCGCTGCGCCTCAGTGGTAAAGTGCTGACCGCGGACAAGTTGCTGGCCATCGCCCAAGCGGTCGGTGAGGAGCGGTTTTCCGATTCGACCCACCGGCCGTGGGCTATGGTATACGCCCGTGCGGCCAGTAGCCTGCTGGCCAGGCCGATCATCCGGGTGGATGTGCCGGCGCAAGTGGTAGGCTACTGAGCCTCGGCTGTCGCTGCAACGCGCAGTGCGGCCAGCAGCCGCTCATGAACGCCGCCAAACGCCCCGTTGCTCATGCACAGCAGATGATCCCCGGGGCGCACGGCTGCCGTCACCTGCGCCACCAGGGTATCGATGTCCGGCGCCACCTGCGCGCGCTCACCCAGCGGTGCCAGCGCCGCGGCGGCATCCCAGTCCAGCCCACCTGCATGGCAAAACGCCAGCGCCGCGCCTTCGAGCGCCCAAGGCAGTTGCGCCTTCATGGTGCCTAGCTTCATGGTGTTGGAGCGCGGCTCAAAGATCGCCAGTATGCGCTCGCCCTGGCGACCATCGCGGTCCAATCGGTGACGCAGGCCGTCGATCGTGGTGCGAATCGCCGTCGGATGGTGGGCGAAATCGTCGTAGACCGTGACCGCGCCGCCTGGCAGTGCCACCGTGCCGCGCGCCTCCAGCCGCCGGCGGACATTGGCAAAGGTGGCCAGTGCCTCGGCCGCCACGGCTGGCGCCACCCCCAGGTGCTCGGCCGCTGCCACGGCCGCTAGTGCGTTGAGCTGGTTGTGTACACCGGTCAGGCCCCAACGCACGCGCGCCACCCCTTCGCCCCGGCGCAGCACGGCAAAGTCCTGGGGGTCGCCCTCGGCGGTGTAGTCGCTGTCGGTGGCGCCGAAGGTGCGCAGCTCGCTGTAGAGCCCCATGTGCAGCACGCGCGCGATCGACTCCTCCAGCCCGTTAGCGATGACGCGGCCGCTGGCCGGGACCGTGCGCAGCAGGTGGTGGAACTGGCGCTCGATCGCCGCCAAGTCATCGAAGATATCGGCGTGGTCAAACTCCAGGTTGTTCAGCACCGCGGTGCGCGGCCGGTAGTGCACGAATTTGCTGCGCTTGTCGAAGAACGCGGTGTCGTACTCGTCGGCCTCGATCACAAACGGGCAGCGCGTGCCATCTGTCGGCAGCCGCCCCAGGCGGGCCGAGACGCCAAAATTGAGTGGCACGCCCCCGACCAGAAACCCGGGGGCTAGCCCCGCGTGCTCTAGAATCCAGGCCAGCATGGCCGTGGTCGTCGTTTTGCCATGCGTGCCAGCAACGGCCAGCACATGGCGGCGGTGCAGTACATGCTCGCCCAGCCACTGCGGCCCACTCGTGTAGCGCGCCCCGGCGTCCAGGATGGCTTCCATCAGGGGAAACCGGGGCAGCCCGTCGGGGCCGCGTGCGCGGCTGACCACATTGCCGATGACGAACACATCCGGCCGCAGGGCAAGCTGATCAGCCCCGTAGCCCTCGATCAGGTCGATGCCCAGCGCGCGCAGTTGCTCGCTCATCGGCGGGTACACGCCGGCGTCACAGCCCGTGACGCGGTGGCCGGCCTCGCGTGCCAGCGCCGCCAGCCCGCCCATGAAGGTACCGCAGATGCCCAGGATATGGATATGCATGGCGCCATTATCGCGGCCAGTCACCGGTCGGCGGCCCATCGCCGACAATCGGGGCCATGCATGACGACACGCAACGCGAGCTGGCCGCCGTCGCCGCCGCACTGATGGTGGACGAGGGGCTGGAGCTGCGCCGCGCCCTGCAGCGTGCGCTCGAGCAACTGCGCCTGCCGCCCCGCACCCCGCTGCCTGGTCCGGCGCTCATCGAGGCCGCCGTGCGCGAGCACCTGGCGATCTTCCATGCCGAGACACAGCCGGGCGAACTGCGTGCCCTGCGCCAGACGGCCCTGGCTTGGATGGAGCGGCTGGCCGAGTTCGCCCCGCTGCTCGGCGGGGCTGTCTGGCACGGCACTGCGACCCGCCTGTCGGATATTCATCTGCAGCTCTTTGTCGATGACCCCAAGGCGGTGGAGATTGCCCTCATCAACGCTGGGCTCACCTACGATGCGCAGACCGCGCGCGGCATGCGCGGCCGCCAGACGGAAGTGCTGAGCCTGGCTGTGCCCTGCGACCAGTTGGGTGAGGCAGTGGGCCTGCATCTGTGGGTCAACGACACCGAGGCCGGGCGCGGTGCTCGCTTGCCCGACGAACTGGGCCGTGTACCGCGCGGCAACGCAGCCGAGGTGCGAACTTTGTTGGCCACACCCGACTCCGACCTCTGCAACATGGAGCACGACCGATGCAACGACGGGCAATGACGATCGGTATCGCCGCGGCGGCAGCAGCTTTGGGTGCAGGCGTGGCCGGCTGGCGCTCGACCCTGGACGCGCCTGCGGCCGGGGCCGAGCAGGCCTTGTGGTCCCAGCAGTGGGACCGGCCGGACGGCGGTACCGTGGCGGCGGCGACATTTCGCGGACGGCCGCTGCTGCTCAATTTCTGGGCCACCTGGTGCCCACCGTGTGTGGAAGAGCTGCCGCTGCTCGATCGTTTCTATCGCGAGCAGCAGGCCCACGGCTGGCAGGTGTTGGCGCTGGCCATCGACCAGCCCAGCGCGGTGCGGCAATTTCTGCAGCGACAGCCCCTGTCTTTCCCCATCGGGCTGGCCGGCTTTGGCGGGACCGATTTGGGGCGCCAACTCGGCAACGACAACGGGGCGCTGCCGTTTACCGTGGTGTTCGACCGGGCGGGCCGCATCGCACACCGCAAGCTCGGCCAGCTAAAGCCGCAGGACCTGCAAGCCTGGGCGCAGGCCGTCTGATCACGGAGCCTGTATGGGCATGGTCTGCTGGGCGTCGGCCGACTCCAGTCGTGCGCTCAGTGCATCGGCGGGCATGGGCTGGGCGAACAAAAAACCCTGGTAGTGATCGCACCCCAGGGCATGGAGCCGTTGCAGTTGCTCGGGGCGCTCCACCCCCTCGGCCACGACTTCCATCGACAGCGCGTGGCCCATCTGTACGATGGCTGCCACGATGGCTGAATCGGTACTGTCTTCGGGCAGGGACACAAGGAAGCTGCGGTCGATCTTGAGCCGGTGCAGCGCAAAGCGCTTGAGGTAGGCGAGGCTGGAGTAGCCCGTGCCAAAGTCGTCCAGCGAAAGCTCGACCCCGAGGTCAGCCAGCGCCTGCAGCTTGTGCAGCGCCTCCTCGGCATCGCGGATCAGGATGGATTCGGTCAGCTCCAGCTCCAGCAGGTGCGGTGGCAGCTGATGTTGCTGCAAGGCATCGGCCACGTCCTGCACGAAGCGGGTCTGCTGGAACTGTAGCGCCGACACATTGACCGCGATCTGTAGCGGGCGCCCTTGCGCCGCCCAACGGGCCGCCTGTGC
>CALEDU010000148.1 GCA_937949455.1 uncultured Tepidimonas sp.
TCCAGCTGCGAAAGCGAGGTCACGCCAATGATGGTGCTGGCCACACGCCAGTTGCGATAGCAAAACGCCAGCGCCAGTTGTGCCGGTGTCAACCCGTGCTCCCGCGCCAGCGCGTTGTAGCGACGTGCCGCGGCCAACGCCTCGGGCCGCCCCCAGCGCTGCCGGCGCATGCTCTCGAACTGCGCCAAGCGGCCCTGCGGCGGCCCGCCATGCTCCAGCCCGGTGTCGTCGTACTTGCCGGTCAGCAGCCCGAAACCCAGCGGCGAGTACGCCAGCAGCGCCACACCCAGGCGATGACAGGTCTCGTCCAGCGCATTCTCGTAGCTGCGGTTGATCAGGCAGTACGGGTTTTGCACCGTCACCACGCGCGGCAACCCGGCCTGCTCGGCCGCGCGCACGAACTCGTGCACGCCGTACGGCGTCTCGTTCGATAGGCCGATGTAGCGCACCTTACCGGCGCGCACCAGGGCGTCCATCGCCTCCAGCTGTTCAGCGATACTTGCGCACGGGCGATCCTTAGAGGGGTCGAAAGTGATCGCGCCAAACATCGGCACATTGCGCGCCGGCCAGTGGATCTGATACAGATCGATCACATCGGTGCGTAGCCGACGCAGACTGCCCTCGCAGGCGGCGATGATCTCGGCCTTCGTCAGATCCGCCTGCTCGCCGCGGATCCAGGGCATGCCGCGCGAGGGACCAGCCACCTTGGTAGCCAGCACGACACGCTGGCGCACGCCGGGGCGGCTGGCAAACCAGTTGCCCAGAATCGTTTCGGTGGCGCCATAGGTCTCGGCGCGCGCCGGCACCGAATACATCTCGGCGGTGTCGAGGAAGTTGACCCCGCGCTCCAGCGCGTGATCAAGTATGGCGTGGGCGTCGCGCTCGGCGACCTGCTCGCCGAAGGTCATCGTGCCCAGGCAGATCGGGGAAACGGACAGGCCGCCAGCGGCCAGAGTGACGGGTTGCATGAACGGGGATTCCTTGGACGGGAGAAAGGAAAACGGACGGAACCGGGTTTAACAGCTACAGGCAGCGGCAGCGGCGGCGCGCTCGCGGGCACGTGCCTCCTCCTGCAAGCGCAGTACGCGCCGCTGCACCTTGCCGGTGGTGGTCATCGGTAAAGCGTCGATGAACTCGACTTCCTTCGGATACTCGTACGGTGCCAATCGGCCGCGCACAAGCTGCTGCAGCTCGGCCACCAGCGCCGGGTCGAATTCGACGGCCGGGTCGGCGCAGCGCGCGCGCCGCTCAGCCCAGTCCGCAGCCAACACCACGTAAGCCTTGACGACGGCACCGCGCTCGGCGTCGGGCTTGGGCACCACCGCGGCGTTGATCACCGCTGGGTGCTTGACCAGGCAGTTTTCGATCTCGCCTGGACCGATGCGGTAGCCGGCCGACTTGAAGACGTCATCGGCCCGCCCCTGGTACCACAGGTAGCCGTCGGCGTCCTGCACCGCGAGATCGCCCGTGCGGCACCAGCTATTGGCGGCATCGCCGGTAAACTTGGCGCGCGTGGCGGTCTCGTTGCCCCAGTAGCCAAGGAAGAACACCGGGTCTGGATCGCCGTGCACGTCGCGTCGGTGCACCGCCACCTCGCCAACGCTGCCGGGCGGCACCGGCTGACCAGCCTCGTCCAGCAGCGCGACGCGGTGCCCAGGATAGGCGCGGCCCATGCTGCCGGGCCGCGCCGGCCACAGCCGCGCGCAGTTACCAATGACGTAGTTGATCTCGGTCTGGCCGAACATCTCGTTGACGGTGACACCCAACTCATCGCGGCACCATGCGAATACCGCATCACCCACCGCCTCGCCAGCGCTCATGATCGCCTGCAGGTGCAGTCGCCAACGCCGACGCGGCCGTGGCTCGGCTTTCATCATGGCTTTGAGCGCGGTTGGGAACAAAAAGGTGTGCGTGACGCGGCGGCGCTGCAGCAGCGCAAACGCCTCGAGCGGATCGAAGCGCCCGCGCCAGGCAACGATCGGGCGGCCGAAGTACAGTGTCGGCAGCAGCGCGTCCATCAGCCCACCGGTCCAGGCCCAGTCGGCCGGGCTCCAGAACACGGCATCGCTGCGCTGGCGCGCATCGAATGGGTCGAAGCCAAACCAGTTCTGGCTGCAGACGAAGCCGCTCAGGTTACCGATCAGCGCGCGGTGCGGGATCAGCGCGCCCTTGGGGTTGCCGGTGGTGCCGCTGGTGTAGATCAACACCGCCGGGTCGTCCGGGGCGGTGTCCACCAGGTCGAAACGCCGCCGCAAGCCGTCGCGCGCCCTGGGCCAGTCGAGCACATCGGTATCGAACGCCCCGGTCAGCCCGATGACGTGGCGCAGCGCCGGGCAGTGCGCACGCACCGCCTGCAAGCCGGGACCGGTGGCATCGTCCACCAGTGCCACCACGGCGGCGCTGTCCTGCAGGCGGTACTCCAGCGCCTCCGGGCCAAACAGCTGCGACAGCGGCACCGCCACCGCCCCCATCTGCAACACGGCCATGTAGGCCACCGCCGTCTCAAAGCGCTGCGGCAGCTGAATAGCCACCCGATCACCGCGCTGCACACCCAGCAGCCGCAGGGCGTTCGACAGGCGGTTGGCCTCGGCGGCCAGGTCGGCATAGCGGTATCGGCGCGGGCGAGTCAGGGGCGGCCCGTCCTCGATGACGGCCAGCGCCTGCGCCTGGTCAGGGTCGTCTGCCCAGCGGTGCAGACAAACCTGGGCCATATTGAAGCGCGCCGGTACCTGCCAGCGGAAGGCCCCATACAAAGCATCGTAATGGTCTGGCGGCGCAGCGCGGTTGTCGTGTGCATGACTGGGCATGGAGGGCATGGCCGTACGTCTCCTGAATAATGGCAAGAATGTATCAAGCTCGACGACTTTCGCGCAGCGCTTTCGAGACCGTGCGCGGCCAGCGCTACCACCTGCGGGAGTGGGGAACACCCCAACGCGATCGCCCCCCATTGTGGTTGCTGCACGGGTGGATGGATGTGTCCGCGTCCTGGCAGTTCGTGGTCGATGCCATGGCCCACGAACGCCACTGCATCGCCCCCGACTGGCGTGGATTTGGTCTGACGCGTGCAGCCCATCTGAGCGATGACCCCCATGGCCCGCCGCCCTACGGCGCGGCCGATCACTACCTGTTTGCCGATTACCTGGGGGATCTGGACTTCCTCGTGATGCGCCTCAATCAGCGGCTGGGCCGCGCGCCGGACGCGCCCATCGACCTGGTGGGCCACAGCATGGGAGGCAATGTCGCGATGCTGTACGCGGGCGTGCGACCGGCACGTGTGCGGCGACTGGTCAATTTGGAAGGGTTTGGCATGCCCGCCACGCAGCCTGAGCAGGCCCCGCGCCGCTATGCGGCCTGGATGGATGAACTCCACCAACTGGCCCAGGGTGAGCTGACACTCAAGACCTACCCTGGTCTGGAAGGCGTGGCGCGACGCCTGATGAAGACCAACCGCCGCCTGCCCGAGGACCGTGCCCGTTGGCTGGCCCAGCACTGGGCGCGGCCGGTTGATCCCAGCGCGCCGGACGGCGAGTGGCGGATTCTGGGGGATCCGGCGCACAAGGTGCGCAGCAGCCAACTGTATCGGGTGGACGAGGTGCTGGCCGTCTATGGGGCGATCTCCGCCCAGGTGCTGGCGGTGGAGGCCAGCGACGATAGCTTGGCGCAGTGGTTCCCACGTGGGGAATATTCGTTGGATGAATATCACCGACGCCTGCAGGCCGTACCCTGCTGCCGCGTGGCGCGCGTGGAGGATACCGGCCACATGCTGCACCACGACCAGCCGCAACGGGTGGCC
>CALEDU010000149.1 GCA_937949455.1 uncultured Tepidimonas sp.
GCCTGGACAAGTGGCTATGGGCAGCGCGCTTTTACAAGACCCGCGCCCTGGCGGCCGAAACCATCGACCGCGGCCGCGTGCTCGTCAATGGCGCGGTGGCCAAGGCCAGCCGCGAACCACGTATCGGCGACGTCATCCAGATGCGCACCGGCGACGTCGTGTGCACCGTGGTCGTGCGGGGGTTGAGCACCGTGCGCGGCCCGGCCCCCCAGGCCGCGCTGCTGTACGAAGAAACCCCCGAATCGATCGCCGCGCGCGAGCGGTACGCGGAGCTGCGCCGCCTGGCGCCGGAGCCCGCCGCCACCCTCACACAGGGCCGCCCCACCAAACGCGACCGCCGCCGCACCGACGCCTGGCGCACAGTCCCCGAGCAGCGACAGTGGAACGCGCGCTGGAGCGCATCCCTAGACGATTGAACCCCACACACCAACGGAGGAGACCCCATGACCTCCCGCTATCCCCTGCCCGATTTGGCCGACCTGCCCGAGGACATCCGTGCCCGCATCCTGGAGGTACAAGAGAAAGCCGGCTTCGTGCCCAACGTCTTTTTGATGTTCGCCCGCCGCCCTGCCGAGTGGCGCGCCTTCTTTGCTTACCACGACGCCCTGATGATGCCGGAGACGGTCGGGCGCCCCTCCAACCTGACCAAGGGGGAGCGCGAGATGATCGTCGTGGCCACCAGCGCGGCCAACCAGTGCCTCTACTGCGTGGTGGCGCACGGTGCCATCCTGCGCATTTACGAGAAAAAGCCACTCGTGGCCGACCAGGTGGCGGTCAACTACCGCAAAGCCGACCTCACCCCGCGCCAGCGCGCGATCCTGGACTTTGCCATGAAGGTGTGCCAGCGCTCGCACGAGATCGAGGAGGCCGACTTCGCCACGCTGCATGCGCACGGCCTCGATGACGAGGACATCTGGGACATCGCCGCCATCACCGCCTTCTTTGGCCTGTCCAATCGAATGGCCTCGTTCAGCGGCATGGTGCCCAACCCTGAGTTCTACCTGCTGGGGCGGCTGCCCAAGGCCAAATAACTTGAACCGGCTGGCGGGGTCGGCCTGCTCCCTCAGATACCTAGTGCCAGCCGCTGGCGCAGCGCCTCGGGCAGCGGCAACGACCGCTGCGCCGGGAAATCCACCCAAACGACAGTGGTGCCACCATTTGCAAAAACGGTACTGCTGTCGTCGCTGCGCAGCGTCTCGTGGAACATGTCCAACGAGCGCTGACCCAGCGCCCCAACGTAGCTGCGCACGATCACTTCGCCCGGGTACGCCAGCTGGCGCAGGAAATTGCAAAACGCATTGACGATCACCGGCCCCTGGCCCTGCGGATTGGCCGGCATGCCCCACTCGCTCATCCACTGCAGCCGCGCGATTTCCATGTAGCGGAAATAGACCGTGTTGTTGACATGCCCCATGGCGTCCATATCGCCCCAGCGAATCGGGATGGTCATGGTGTGTACAAGGCGCTTTTCGGCAGGCAAATCGAGTCTCATCGGTGGCCTCACGGTGTCGGTGACTTGACAGGCATGGTAAGGCAGCCGCCACTACAATCGGTCGCGCATCCGACAACGACGCCGGTGCACCATGCACCTGGCGAACGGCCACCCCCGAGGAAGACCCCAACGCCATGAAAACCCCGGCGCATCTGATCGAGCAATTCGGCCCCCGCGAGGCGATGGAGTACGACGTCGTCGTGGTCGGCGCCGGCCCGGCGGGGCTGGCCACCGCGATCCGGCTCAAGCAGTTGGCCACCGCCCAAGGGGCAGAGGTATCGGTCTGCGTACTGGAAAAGGGCTCCGAGCCGGGCGCGCACATCCTGTCGGGCGCGGTGATGGACCCACGCGCCATCACCGAGCTTTTCCCCGACTGGAAGGCGCGCGGCGCGCCGCTGAACCAGCCCGTCAGCGGGGACGAGGTGCTGTTCCTGCAGGCCGAGGGGGCCATGCGCACACCGGGCTGGCTGGTGCCCGAATGCTTTCACAACGAGGGCAACTACGTCATCAGCCTGGGTGCCGTCACCAAGTGGCTGGCCGAGCAGGCCGAGGCGCTGGGCGTGGAGATCGTCCCCGGCTTCACCGCCGCCGAAGTGCTCTTCGATGACCAAGGGCGCGTGGTGGGCGTGGCCACCGGCCACATGGGCCTGGGCAAGGACGGGCAGCCGACCGATGCCTTCCAGCTCGGTATGGAGCTGCGTGCCAAGTACACCGTCTTTGCCGAGGGTGCGCGCGGCCACCTGGGCAAGGAGCTGATCGCGCGCTTTCGGCTCGATGAGGGCCGCGATCCGCAGACCTACGGCATCGGTATCAAAGAGCTGTGGGAGATCCCGCCCGAGAAGGCCAAGCCGGGCCTGGTGGTGCACACCGCTGGTTGGCCGTTGGACGAGCACACCTACGGAGGCGGCTTCCTCTACCACATGGAGGGCAACCGGGTCACGCTGGGCTTCGTCGTCGGGTTGGACTATCAGAATCCGTGGCTGAGCCCCTTTGAGGAGATGCAGCGCTGGAAAACCCACCCGGCAATCCGTGCCCACATCGAGGGCGGCAAGCGCATTGGCTACGGCGCACGCGCCATCACTGCGGGCGGCCTGCTGAGCCTGCCCAAGACCGTCTTCCCTGGCGGTGCGCTCGTGGGCTGCGACGCCGGCTACCTCAACGCGGCGCGCATCAAGGGCAGCCACGCCGCCATCAAGACCGGCATGCTGTGCGCCGAGGCGGCGTTCGAAGCGCTGCGCGCCGGCCGCGCACACGACGAGCTCGCTGCCTATCCGGCCGCGTTCGAGCAGAGCTGGCTGTGCGAGGAGCTGCACCGCGCGCGCAACTTCAAAACCTGGTTCAAAAAAGGCAACACGATCGGCGCGCTGATGACCGGCGTCGAGCACTGGCTATTGCCGCGCTTGGGGCTCAAGAGCCCGCCGTGGACGGTGCGCCGCCAGGCTCCCGACCACGCGCGGCTGCACGCCGCCAGTCAGGTCGAGCCGATCCGCTACCCCAAGCCGGACGGGGTGCTGACCTTCGATCGGCTGTCCAGCGTCTTCCTGTCCAACACCAACCACGAAGAAAACCAGCCCGCGCACCTGACGCTTAAAGACGCCTCGGTGCCGGTGGCCGTCAACCTGGCGCTCTACGGCGGGCCGGAAAGCCGCTACTGTCCCGCCGGCGTGTAT
>CALEDU010000150.1 GCA_937949455.1 uncultured Tepidimonas sp.
GCGCACGTCGCTCCAGCGCCAGTAGGTGGCGTCGGTGACGTTGTTGAGGTTGGCGACGAGCGTCCAGCCCGGGCTGGGCTGCCAGCGCGCGCTCAGGTCGAGCACGGTGTAGCCCGGCGGCGCGAAGGCGGCGGGCGTGGCGGCAGCGATGCGCTCGCGTGCCTTGCCCTGGGCATGCAGCACGTCGGCGCGCAGCTCCCACACGCCGGCGGCGTAGCGCAGCCCCAGCGCCGTGCGGGCGGGTTCCACGCTGTCCAGCGGCTCGGCCACACCGTTGCGCGTGCTGGTACCGCGCGTCAGTGCGGCGGCCGCGTTGACGCTCCAGGCGGGCGCGACCTGCCACTCGCCGCGCAGTTCGATGCCGCGGATGCGCGCCTGCGCGAGGTTGATGAACTGGAAGATGGCCGGGTCGGCGGGCGTGAAGCTGCCGCCGGTGACTTCCTGGCTGATGAAGTCGCGGTAGCGGTTGTCGTAGGCGGCCCACTGCCACGACAGGCCGGCCGCCTTGCCGCGCAGGCCGACTTCCAGACTCTTCGCCTTCTCGGGCTTCAAGTCGGGGTTGCCCACGCTGCGATAACCCGAGGCCACGTTGGTGAAGCCGTTGTTCACCTGGCCCGGCGTCGGCGCGCGAAAACCCTGAGCCCACTGCGCGTAGGGCGCGAATGCGTCGTTCAGGCGCCAGACCGCGCCCAGGCGCGGCGTGACGGCGCTGTCCGACAAGGACACCACGGCACCGCCCGCGTAGCCGGCGGTGGACGGTTCGAGTTCGAAGCGGTCGTAGCGCAATGCCGGGATCACGGTCAGGCGACCCGGAAGACCGGCCGCGCCCGCACCCAGCTCGATCTCGCTTTGCACGAAGGCGCCGGCCAGCGTGTAGTCGGTGTCCGGGAAGGGCTTGGCCGGAAAGGTCTCGCCAAAGGGCGGCGGCGCGCTCGGGTTGGGCGTGCCGTCGCGCACGGCCGTGATGCGGGTGCGGCTGGCGTCCACGCCGTAGCTCAGGCGCTGCGGCAGCGTGCCGGTCAGCGTGGTCTCGAACTGGGTGGACAGGCCTACCACCTTCTCGCGGTAGCGGCTGTCGCGCGTGCGGTCGGCCGCGGTGTTGCGGTCCTCCATGGCGAACTGCCGCGTGTCGGCGTCTTGCGCATAGACCCGCGTCTCCGCCTTCTGGAACCAGGCGCCGTTGAGGTCGTCGTAGCGGTGTTCGAGCGACAGGCGTTCGCGCTGCACGCGGTCGCGGGCGTCGAGCCGGAGCACGGCCGTAGGCGGCAGGACGGCCGGCGGTGCGGGTGCCACAGCGCGGGCGCTTATGACGTCGGTGGTCAAGCGGCGCTGCACAGCTTCCAACGTCGCGCCCAGAAGGTGTGCCGGCGTCGGGCTGACGTACAGTTTGCCCAGCAGCACCCGCTGCCGGTAGTCCAGCGGGTTGGGCGCGGTGCGTCGACTGTCCAGGGCTTCGTTCGTGCCCTGGTTGCGCGTCTCGGCGCCGTCGCGCTGACTCAGTAGCAACAAGGCTTGCCAGGGCCCCTGGCGCAACGCAGCGGCACCCGTCGCCACCACGGAGTTGTCCAGCTGCGACCCGCCCAGCCGCATGAAGCCGCCCACGGCCTGGCCGGCCTCGAGCACATCGGCCGGGTCTAGCGTGCGCAGGCTCAGGGCGCCCGCCAGGCCGTCGCTGCCGAAGGAGGCCGACGCTGGACCGCGCAGCACCTCGGCGGCTTGCGTGGCTTCCAGCGCCAGGTAGTCGGCGCGGCCGGTGGCGAAGGCGCCGAAGGAGAAGCTGCCGGGCACGCGGACGCCGTCCACCAGCATCAGCAGCTGGTTGCCTTCCAGGCCGCGGATGTTGATGCCCTCCACGCCGGCGCGACCAGTGGCCGCTCCGGCCAGGCCGAAGCGAGGCGGCGCGCTGCGCACGGTCAGATCGACCTGGTTGCGAAACAGGTCCTTGATGTCGCGGGCGCCGGTGGCTTCGATCTCGCTGGCCGGCACCACGGTGACGGTGGCGGGCACCTCGTCCACACGACGCGCGGTGCGCGTGGCGGTGTTGATGATGGGTGGCAGCGCCGTGGCCGGGGCTGCTGTTTGCGCCGCGGCGGCTGAGGCCGCCGATGAGGGCGGAAGAGGGACGGCAGGGGACTGGGCGGCAGCGCGAAGGGGGCACAAGCCCCAGGCGGCCACCATCGCCAGCGCGACGGGTGTCTTGCGCAGCACAGTGGGTTCCTGTTGAGGAGCACTTGCTGGCGCGTGGCTGGCTGGTGCGGAGGTTGGAAAGGCGTTCTGGCGGGTGGCTACTTGGTGAGGATGAGCTTGCCCAGGGCGGTCAGGCGCAGCCGATAGACCGCCTGGCCATGTTCGATCTCGATCTCGTGCGCGCGGCCGAAGAGTTCGGTGCTGCGCCAGCGAGGGGTGGACGGCGATGCACCGGGCTGGCCCGGCGTGGCTTGGGCCCGCGCTGCCGAGGCCCGCGCGGGCGCTGCGGCCTGGTCTTGAACGGAGCGGGGTGCTGTCATCGGTCAGGCCACCGCAGGCACCGTAGCCGCATGGTGATGCCTGGCTGCGATGGGGATGACCCTGGCGCTGCCCGCAGGGCTGCCGCATTCCGCTGGCGGAGCGTGGGTGCCCCGCTGCGCAGCATGGCGGTGGAAGACCTCGTGGGCGCAGTCATGGCACTTGCCGCAGCAGGTGGCCACGGACAGCTCGAACTGCAGCTCGTCGAAGCTGGCGCAGCCGGCCTGGGCGGCGCGGGCGATGTCCCGGTCAGAGACGCGGTGGCAGATGCAAATGATCATGCATCTACTGTAATGCGAACTATTCGCGTTCGCAAGTGAGTTTTCGTGATGCTCTTAGGGACACCCCAAAACGGGGTGCCCGGTCGCGCCGTTCAGGCGCCGAGTTGCGACTGCAGGTAGTTCTGCTCGCCGACCTTGCCCACCAGTTCGAGCTGGGTTTCCAGGAAGTCGATGTGCTCCTCGGTGTC
>CALEDU010000151.1 GCA_937949455.1 uncultured Tepidimonas sp.
GGTGAGCGCAAAGCCGAAGCGCACCGGCGTGGCCGAGAAGGCCGCCACCAACGCCAGACCATGCAGCATGACCGTGCCGAGTGTCAGCCAAGCCACCGCAAGGCGCCCCAGCCGGGCTGCGCCCGCGGCCAGCGCGGCGTAGCCGAACGCAGCGCCCAGCGCGGGCGCAACCGTCCACCAGGGGCTGGTCGGTACAATCATTCTATTAGTGTAACGAAGCCCCGCCATGGCATCTGCCCTTACCGAAAAACTGTCGCGCCTGGTCAAGCAGATCCGCGGACAGGCCCGCATCACCGAAGACAATGTCCAGGACATGCTGCGCGAGGTGCGCCTGGCGCTGCTCGAGGCCGACGTGGCGCTGCCGGTGGTGCGCGACTTCATCGCCTGCGTCAAGGACAAGGCGCTGGGGCAGGATGTGGTCGGTTCGCTGACCCCCGGCCAGGCGCTGGTGGGCATCATCCACCGGGAGCTCGCCGCCACGATGGGCGAGGGCGTGGCCGACGTGAATCTGGCCACGCAGCCACCGGCGGTGATCTTGATGGCTGGGCTGCAAGGCGCCGGCAAGACCACCACCACCGCCAAGCTGGCCAGGTGGCTGATCGAGCGGCGCAAGAAGAAGGTGCTCACCGTCAGCGGTGACGTCTACCGCCCGGCGGCGATCGAGCAACTGCGCATGGTGACTCAGCAAGCGGGGGCGCAGTGGTTCCCCAGCTCGCCAGACCAGAAGCCACTGGACATTGCGCGCTCGGCGCTGGACTATGCGCGCAAGCACTACTTCGACGTGCTGATCGTCGATACCGCTGGCCGGCTGGCGATCGACGAAGCGATGATGCAGGAAATCCGTGCGCTGCACGCGGAGTTGAAGCCTGTCGAGACGCTGTTCGTCGTCGATGCGATGCAGGGGCAAGATGCGGTCAACACCGCGCGCGCATTCAAGGAGGCACTGCCACTGACCGGCATCGTGCTGACCAAGCTCGACGGTGATTCGCGCGGCGGGGCGGCGCTGTCGGTGCGCGCGGTCACCGGCGCGCCGATCAAGTTTGCCGGCGTCAGTGAAAAGCTCGACGGGCTGGAGCTGTTCGACGCCGAGCGCCATGCCGGCCGTATCCTGGGCATGGGCGACATCGTCGCGCTGGTGGAGCAGGTCACTGCCGGGGTCGATCTGCAGCAGGCGCAAAAGCTCGCCTCCAAGGTCAAGAGTGGCGGCTTCGACCTGGAGGACTTCCTCGAGCAGATCCGCCAAATGAAAAAGATGGGAGGTCTCTCGAGCCTGCTGGACAAGCTGCCGACGCAGCTGGCCGCCAAGGCTGGTGAAGCCGAGCTCGACCGCGCCGAAAAGGACATCCGCCGCAAGGAGGGCATCATCTGTTCGATGACGCCTGAGGAGCGGCGCAAGCCCGAGCTCATCAAGGCCAGTCGCAAGCGCCGTATCGCCGCCGGTGCCGGGGTGCAGGTACAGGAGGTCAACCGCTTGCTCAAGGAGTTCGAGCAAATGCAGGCGATGATGAAGAAGATGAAGGGCGGCGGCCTAATGAAAATGATGAAGCGCTTGGGCGGCATGAAGGGCCTGCCCGGCGGTTTGCCCGGCTTGTGATCTCGGTCCGGACCCGTCGGCGCGACCAGGGGTATTGATCCAGCGCAATCCCCGCAGGCGTTTGGCAGCGTACCATATGGCGGCTGTGGTTACGATTGAACTGCTGCTGACGGGGCTTGCGCTGGCGGCCGCCCTGGCCGTGCGGCCGTGGCGGCTGCTTGGTGGCCCTTTGCTCACGCCCACACTGGCGTCGGCAGCTCTGTTGCCCTGGTTTTGGTTGTTGCCGCAGCATTTGCCGCAGGGCATGGCGGTGCAGTTTTCCGGGGCCAGTTTGCTGGTGTTGATGTTGGGCTGGCCGCTGGCCGTGCCAGTGTTGGCGCTTGTGGCGGTCGCCGTGTGGCTGCTGGGCCAGGCAGGCTGGGAGGCGGTGTTGTCGCAATGGGTTTGGGTCGGGCTGGTGCCGGCAACGCTGGCCTTGCTCATCGGCTGGGTGCTGCGGCGCTGGCTGCCACCCAATGTGTTCATCTACACGCTCGGGCGCGGCTTTATTGGCACTGCGGTTGCGCTGTTCATCTCCGGTGTGTTGTACGAGGGCATCCACCACCTGATGGACGGTGTCACCGTGCACGAGGCGCTGGTGGCGCGCTGGCTGATGGCGTGGGGCGATGCGTTCCTGACGGGGCTGTTTGCGGCGGTGTTCGTGGCATTTGCCCCGCAGTGGCTGGCCACCTGGTCCGACGAGCGCTACCTGCGCCCGCCGCCCAAGGCGTGATGCCGTCGATGCCGTTGCCTGTCAATGCCGCTCGTAGGTCACGAAGGCGAACGGCAGCCCGCCGGCGCTGACATGCGGCTCGCGCGCCGTCTCGTGCCAGCCGGGGCCAAGCGTCGGCGCGAAGGCGTCGCCGTCGAAGGCGCGCTCGATCTCGGTGACGACGGCGCGCCGCGCCAGGGGCTCGGCCTGCGCATAGACCTGCGCGCCACCGATCACCCACACCTCCGTGGGGGGCTGCCCGTGCGGTCCATGCAGCGTGCGGCAGTGCGCCAGTGCCGCTTCGAGGCCGTCGAGCGGCACCGCGCCGGCGGCGGCCAGCTCCGCAGCGCGCGCCGCATCACGCGTCAGTACCAGGTTGACGCGCTCGGGCAGCGGGCGAAAGCGCGGCGGCAGCGACGCCCACGTCGTGCGCCCCATGATGACCGGGCAGCCCTGCGTCAGGCGGCGAAAGTGGGCCAGATCCTCCGGCAGGTGCCAGGGCAGGGCGGGGTGGCCGTCGCGGGTGCAGCCGATGACGCCGTTGGCGGCGCGGGCCAGGATCAGATTGAGTCGCATGGCAGTCATTATCCGGTCAGCGCCCCGGGGGCAGCACTGCAGCTGTTGCCGCCCCGTAAAATGGCAGGTTAGCCCAACGCTTCCGACCGACATGAGCCAAGCCGCCGACCGCCCGTTTTTTTCTGTTGCCGACATCCGGCGCACGTTTTTGGACTTCTTTGCCCAGCGTGGGCACACGGTGGTGCCTTCCAGCCCACTGATCCCGGCCAACGACCCGACGCTGATGTTCACCAACAGCGGCATGGTGCAGTTCAAGGATGTGTTCCTGGGGACCGACAAGCGCCCCTATGTGCGCGCGGCCTCGGTGCAGGCTTGCCTGCGCGCCGGCGGCAAGCACAACGATCTGGAAAACGTCGGCTACACCGCGCGCCACCACACCTTCTTCGAGATGCTGGGCAACTGGTCGTTCGGCGACTATTTCAAACGCGAGAGCCTGAAGTGGTCGTGGGAGCTGTTGACTGGCGTGTTCCGTCTGCCGCCTGACCGTCTGTGGGCGACGGTCTATCACGAGGATGATGAGTCCTACGATATCTGGACCCAGGAGATCGGCCTGCCGCCCGAGCGCGTGGTGCGCATCGGCGACAACAAGGGTGGCAAATACCAAAGCGACAACTTCTGGATGATGGCCGACACCGGCCCGTGCGGCCCGTGCTCCGAGATCTTCTACGACCACGGCCCCGAGGTGCCTGGTGGCCCGCCCGGCAGCCCCGACGCCGACGGTGACCGCTACATCGAGATCTGGAACAACGTGTTCATGCAATTCGACATGCAGCCGGACGGCACGGTGCGGCCACTGCCGGCACCCTGCGTGGACACCGGCATGGGGCTGGAGCGGCTGGCCGCCATCCTGCAGGGCGTGCACAGCAATTACGAGATCGATCTGTTTCGCACGCTGATCGCCGCGGCCGCGCGTGTCACCGGCACCTCTGACCTGACCAGCCCCAGCCTGCGCGTCATTGCCGACCACATCCGTGCCACGGCCTTTCTGGTGGCCGACGGTGTCATCCCTGGCAACGAAGGGCGCGGCTATGTGCAGCGGCGTATCATCCGCCGCGCCATTCGCCATGGCTACAAGCTGGGCTGCACGGCGCCTTTCTTCCACAAACTGGTGCCGGACCTGGTGGCGCAGATGGGCGAGGCCTATCCCAACCTGGCCGCCAACGCGCAGCGGGTGATGGCGGTGCTGCAGGCGGAGGAGGAGCGCTTCTTCGAGACGCTGGCCCACGGCATGGAGATCCTGGACGGTGCCCTGGCCAGTGGCCAAGGGACGCTGCCGGGCGATGTGGCGTTCAAGCTGCATGACACCTACGGCTTTCCCCTGGATCTGACCAGCGATGTTTGCCGCGAGCGCGGGGTGAGCGTGGATGTGGCGGGCTTCGAGGCCGCGATGGAGCGCCAAAAGGCGCAAGCGCGTGCCGCGGGCAAATTTAAGATGGACCGCGTACTGGACTATGCCGGCCCGTCGAATGTCTTCGTTGGTTACGAGTCGCTGCAGGCCCCGGCCAAGGTCGTGGCGCTGTACGTCGAGGGCACGCCGGTGGCGGAACTCAAGCACGGCCAAAGTGGTGTCGTGGTGCTGGACACCACACCCTTCTATGCCGAAAGCGGTGGTCAGGTCGGCGACGCGGGCGTCATCGTCAGCGGATCGGCGCGTTTTGCCGTGACCGACACCCAGAAGATCAAGGCCGATGTGCATGGTCACCACGGCACGCTGGAGCAGGGCACGCTGGCGGTGGGCGACCATGTGCAGGCGCAGGTGGATCTGGCGCGGCGCGCAGCGACGATGCGCAATCACTCCGCCACCCATCTGCTGCACAAGGCGCTGCGCGAGGTGCTGGGCGAGCATGTGCAGCAAAAGGGCTCCTTGGTGAATGCCGAGCGCACACGCTTCGATTTTGCGCACAATGCGCCCGTCACCGCGGCGCAGATTCGCGCGATCGAGGCGCGCGTCAACGCCGAGATTCTGGCCAACACCGACACCCAGGTGCGCGTCATGGATCTGGAGTCCGCCCAATCGGCCGGCGCGATGATGCTGTTTGGCGAGAAGTACGGCGAGACGGTGCGCGTGCTCGACATCGGCAGCAGCCGCGAGCTGTGCGGCGGCACGCATGTGCGGCGCACGGGCGACATCGGCCTGTTCAAGATCGTCGCCGAAAGCGGGGTGGCGGCTGGCGTGCGGCGCGTGGAGGCCGTCACGGGCGAGAACGCGCTGGCGTATCTGCAGGGGCTCGAAGCCCAGGTGCACGAGGCCGCTGCTGCGCTCAAGGCGCCAGTGTCCGACCTGGTGGCTCGCATCGGCCAGTCGCTGGAGCAGATCCGCACCCTGGAGAAGGAAGTCGCCGCACTCAAGGGCCGGCTGGCGTCGGCTCAGGGCGACGAGCTGGCCACACAGGCGCTGGAGGTCAAGGGCATTCGCGTACTGGCCGCGCGCCTGGACGGTGCCGACGCCAAGACCCTGCGCGAAACGGTGGACAAGCTCAAGGACAAGCTGGGCCACGCCGTGGTGGTGCTGGCCAGCGTGGAGGCCGGCAAGGTGCAGCTGGCCGCGGGGGTGACCCCCGATGCGGTGGCCCGGGGACTGAAGGCGGGCGAGCTGGTCAATGCGGTGGCGCAGCAGGTGGGCGGCAAGGGCGGCGGCAAGCCCGACATGGCCATGGCCGGCGGCAACAACCCGGAGGCCTTGCCGCTGGCGCTGGAGTCGGTGGCAGCCTGGGTGGCCGAGCGGGTGTGACCCGCCCGGTTCCTAGCGGGCCCGTGAAATCCCGTTGTGGCTCAACAACGGGCTTACCATCCCAGCAAAGCCCAGAGCCCCAGCCCCGTGAGTAGGGCTGCCGCGCCCCAGTGGATGGCGCGCACGGGCAGGCGGTGTGCCATGCGGTCGCCGAGCCAGACGGCCGGCGCATTGGCGATCATCATGCCCAGCGTGGTGCCAGCTACCACGGCCAGCCAGTCCTGGAAACGGGCTGCCAGGGCGACGGTGGCCACCTGGTTCTTGTCGCCCATTTCGGCCAGGAAGAACACCACGCAGGTGGTGCCAAACACGCCCCAGCGGCTGCGTACCGAGGGTGCGTCGTCATCGAGCCGGTCGGGGATGAGCATCCAGGCCGCCATGGCAAGAAAGCCGATGCCCAGCACCCAGCGCAGCACGTCGTCGGTGAGCCAGCGCGCCAACAAGAGGCCGATGCCGCCGGCCAGTGCATGGTTGGCCAGTGTGGCCGCGAAGATGCCCCACACGATGGGCCACGGCTTGCGAAAGCGGGCGGCCAGCAGCAGGGCCAGGAGTTGCGTCTTGTCGCCGATTTCGGCGAGGGCCACCAGGCCGGTGGAGGTGAGAAAAGCTTCCATGAGGCATCCTGGGGCTGGCAGTGGTGCCATGGACGCAGCCCTCCCAGCCCGAAACCGAGGGACGACGGCCATGGGTCTTGCCAGACTCGTGAGTTGCCACGGCCATGCCGGTGAGCGGCAAGTATGTTGACCGTGGCCCCGCCAAGGCAGCGGGCGGCTACTCCCCCAAAAGCTGCGCCAGTGTAACGTGTTTCGTCACGCCGTGACTCTGGAGCCCGAGTGCGGCGGAGTGATCGCGCGGCCCCATTGGTTATGACGTCGCGGGCCAGTCGAGCTGGCGCTGGCTAATGAAGCACCGGTGTTCGCCCGTGACCGGGTCGTCGAAGGCGATGGCGCGGGCCAGCAGGCGCAGCGGGGTAGCGAAATCTTCCGGCTCGTCCGGCTGGCGGCGCACCACGGGGTAGAACTGGTCGCCCACGATGGGCAGACCCAACCCTTGCATGTGCACGCGCAGTTGGTGGCGCCGTCCCGTCACCGGGTGCAGGCGGTACAGCGCCCACGGGCCGCGCTGCTCGATACAGTCGATATGGGTTTCGCTG
>CALEDU010000152.1 GCA_937949455.1 uncultured Tepidimonas sp.
GTTCATGCCATCGACGCCGACTTCCAGCCCGCGCAGCGCCTTCTGGAAGCTCTCCTGGAAGGTGCGGCCGATGGCCATCACCTCACCAACCGACTTCATCTGCGTGGTCAGGCGGTCGTTGGCCTGCGGAAACTTCTCGAAGGCAAAGCGCGGAATCTTGGTGACGACGTAGTCGATGGTCGGCTCGAACGAGGCGGGTGTGGCGCCGCCGGTGATGTCGTTTTTCAGTTCGTCGAGCGTGTAGCCGATCGCCAGTTTGGCCGCGACCTTGGCGATCGGAAAGCCCGTGGCCTTGGAGGCCAGCGCCGAGGAGCGGCTCACGCGTGGGTTCATCTCGATGACGATCATGCGCCCGTCGGCCGGGTTGATCGCAAACTGCACGTTGGAGCCGCCAGTGTCCACGCCGATCTCGCGCAGCACGGCGATCGAGGCGTCGCGCATGCGCTGGTATTCCTTGTCGGTCAGCGTCTGCGCCGGTGCCACAGTGATCGAGTCGCCAGTGTGCACGCCCATCGGGTCGAGGTTCTCGATCGAGCAGACGATGATGCAGTTGTCGGCCTTGTCGCGCACCACCTCCATCTCGAATTCTTTCCAGCCGACCAGCGACTCCTCGATGAGCAGCTCCGAGGTGGGCGAGGCCTCCAACCCGCGCTTGCAGATGGTCTCGAACTCCTCTGGGTTGTAGGCGATGCCTCCCCCGGTGCCGCCGAGCGTGAAACTGGGCCGAATCACCGCCGGGAAGCCCACCGTGCGCTGCACCGCCCAGGCTTCGTCCATGCTGTGCGCGATGCCGGAGCGGGCCGACTCCAGCCCGATGCGCGTCATGGCCTCCTTGAATTTCTGGCGGTCCTCGGCCTTGTCGATCGCCTCTGGGCGCGCGCCGATCAGTTCGCAGCCGTAGCGCTCCAGCACGCCGTGGCGCCACAGGTCCAACGCGCAGTTCAGTGCGGTTTGACCACCCATGGTCGGCAGGATGGCGTCGGGGCGCTCGCGGGCGATGATCTTCTCGACCGTCTGCCAGGTGATGGGCTCGATGTAGACCGCATCCGCCGTGGCGGGGTCGGTCATGATGGTGGCCGGGTTGCTGTTGATCAGGATGACGCGATAGCCCTCCTCGCGCAGGGCCTTGCAGGCCTGCACACCAGAGTAATCAAATTCACACGCTTGGCCGATGATGATCGGGCCGGCACCAATGATGAGGATGCTGTGGAGGTCTTGACGCTTGGGCATGGTGTCGAAAATCTCGCAAAACTGGCCGGCGGTCACACGGCACTGGCACGTGCCAGCCGCAGGCCAAAGCCGATGAACAGGGCGCCGACGGCGGCGTTGAGCGCTGCAGCCAGATGGCGCCGCGCAGCGAATACGTGGGCCAGTCGGTCGCCAGCGAGGATGAGGGCGCTCAGATACAGCGCACTGCAGACCTGCACGATCACACCCAGCGCCGCGAAGCTCAGCGCGGGCCACGGATAGGCGGGATCGACGAACTGCACGAAAAACGAGATGAAAAAGAATATCGCCTTGGGGTTGAGCAAACTGATCGACAGCGCACGGCGGAATGGCTGCCAGCGGCCCGTGCGCCCGGCCGACTGCTCAGCCGACTGCTCAGCCGACTGCTTGGGCGTGGCGGCCAGGCGCTGCGGCGGACCGCGGTGCCAACCCCGCCAGGCCGTGCGCAACAGATTGAGCCCGATCCAGCCGAGGTAGATTGCACCGGCATACTTGACAGCCATGAACAGCCACGGATGCGCCGCCAGCACCGAGGCCAGCCCCGCTGCCGACAGCGCCATCAGGATCGTGTCGCCGACAAAAACCCCGCAGGCAGCCTGGTAGCCGCGCAGCACGCCCTCGCGTGACGCCACGGACAGCACGTACATCGAGTTTGGCCCTGGCAGCAGCACGATGACGATCGTGCCGGCAACGAAGGTGGTCAGATCGGTAATGCCCAGCATGGTCGCAGGACGTCAAGCTCGCAAAGGGCGGCGGTGGACACGCGGCTCAAGCCCCGCGCCCCTGTTCCATGAGACCGACAAAACGATCGAACAGATAGCCGATGTCGTGCGGACCGGGGCTGGCCTCTGGGTGGCCCTGAAAACCAAACGCGGGGCGGTCGGTGCGCGCGATGCCCTGCAGCGTGCCGTCGAACAGACTGACGTGCGTGGCGCGCAGCGTTGCGGGCAGACTGGTCTCGTCCACCGCGAAGCCGTGGTTCTGGCTGGTGATGCTGACCCGCCCGGTGTCCAGGTCCTTGACCGGGTGGTTGGCACCGTGGTGGCCAAACTTCATCTTGAACGTGCGCGCGCCGCTGGCCAGCGCCACGATCTGATGCCCCAGGCAAATGCCAAACGTCGGCACCCCACGCTCGATGACGGTGGCCGCGGCCGCGATCGCGTAATCGCACGGCTCGGGGTCGCCGGGACCGTTGGAGAGGAATACGCCGTCTGGCCGTAGCGCCAGCACTTCGGCCGCCGGCGTACGAGCCGGCACCACAGTGACACGGCAGCCGCG
>CALEDU010000153.1 GCA_937949455.1 uncultured Tepidimonas sp.
GAGCCTGGACGATCCGCTGATGCGCATCTTTGCTGGCGACCGGGTGCGCGCCATCATGGATCGCCTCAAGATGCCAGAAGGCGAGGCCATCGAGGCGGGCATCGTCACCCGCTCCATCGAGAGCGCGCAGCGCAAGGTCGAGGCGCGCAACTTCGACATCCGCAAACAGCTCTTGGAATACGACGATGTCGCCAACGACCAGCGCAAGGTCATCTACCAGCAGCGCAACGACATCCTGGATGCCCAGGACTTGTCGGCGCAGGTGGCCGCGCTGCGTGAAGGCTGTTTGACCGATCAGGTGCGCCAGTATGTGCCGGCCGGCAGTGTGGAGGAGCAGTGGGATATAGCGGGCCTGCAACGGGCCCTGGCCGAGGAGTATGGGCTGGCCGTCGATCTGGCGGGCGAGCTGGAGCGCGCCGAGGCCATGGACGATGAGGATATCGTGCGCCGGGTCGTCGAGGCGGGCCACGCCGCTTACGAGGCCAAGGTAGCCCTGGCTGGCCGGGCGGCGTTCACCCCCTTTGAGCGGGTGGTGCTGCTGCAAACCCTGGACAGCCACTGGCGCGACCATTTGAGCGCGCTGGACTACCTGCGCCAAGGTATCCATTTGCGCGGCTATGCGCAAAAGCAGCCCAAACAGGAGTACAAGCGCGAGGCATTCCAGCTCTTTGCGCAGATGCTCGATGGCGTGCGCGACGAGGTCACGCGCGTGCTGATGAATGTGAAGGTGCAGTCCCCTGAGCAGGTGAGCCACGCGGCCGAGCGCCTGGAGCAGGACGCCGAGCGCCTGAGCAACGTCACCTATACCGCGCCGACCGAAACCGGTGAGGCCCAAACCACCGCCGATCAGGGCCTGCTCAACAAGGCGCGCGGTGGTGCCCTGCCCCGTGTGGGCCGCAATGATCCCTGCCCCTGTGGCAGCGGCAAGAAATACAAGCACTGCCATGGCAAGCTGCGCTGAGCCGCCGCCCAAGGAGACCATGATGGCCGTCAACTGGACCGCCCCCCAAGCCGCCGATTTGCTGCCCGTGCCCGGCCTGCGCCTGGGCGTGGCCGAGGCGCAGGTGCGCAAGCCCAACCGCAAAGATCTGACCGTCCTGCTGCTGGAGGAAGGCAGCGCGGTGGGCGGCGTCTTCACGCGCAACCGCGCCTGTGCTGCGCCCGTGCAGGTCTGCCGCGATCACCTGGCCGCAGGGCTGGGTATCCGGGCGCTGGTGGTCAACACCGGCTGCGCCAACGCGGGCACCGGTGAGCAGGGGCTGATCGACGCGCGCACGGTCTGCATCGCGCTGGCGCAGCGCCTTGGCGTGTCGCCGCAGCAGGTGCTGCCGTTTTCTACCGGTGTCATCATGGAGCCGCTGCCGGTGCAGCGCATCATCGACGGGCTGCCGGCGGCGCTGGCCGATGCGGCGCAGGATGGCGCACACTGGCTGCGTGCCGCCGAAGGCATCATGACCACGGACACCGTGCCCAAGGCTGCCAGCCGCCGCGTGACCATCGATGGCGTGCCCGTGACGGTGACCGGGATCGCCAAAGGCGCGGGCATGATCCGGCCCAACATGGCCACCATGCTCGGGTTTGTCGCCACCGATGCGCCGGTCGCCCCCGATCTGATCGGGGAGCTGGCCCGTCGCGCCGCCGACGGCTCGTTCAACCGCATCACGGTCGATGGCGACACCTCCACCAACGATTCGTTCATCGTGATGGCCACCGGCCGCGCGGCGCTCTCGCCCATCACCTCGCTGGACAGCCCTGCCGGCCAGGCGCTGCTGGCGGCGGTGACGGAGGTCGCGCGCACGCTGGCGCAGGCCATCGTGCGCGACGGCGAGGGGGCCACCAAGTTCATCACCGTGCGCGTCGAGGGTGGACGCAATGCCCAAGAGTGCCTGCAGGTCGCCTATGCGATTGCGCACTCGCCGCTGGTCAAGACCGCGTTTTACGCCAGCGACCCCAACCTCGGCCGCATCCTGGCGGCAGTGGGCTACGCCGGCATCGATGACCTGGACCAGGGCCGCATCGAGCTGTTCCTGGACGATGTGCATGTGGTCACCGGCGGTGGACGCCACCCGGCCTATCGCGAGGAAGACGGCCAGCGCGTGATGAAGCAAAGCGAGATCACGGTGCGTGTGGACCTGGGGCGTGGTGCGGCGGCCGAAACCGTGTGGACCTGCGACCTGAGCCACGATTACGTCAGCATCAACGCCGACTACCGCAGCTAAGCCCGGAGCGATGAACGAGCGATTGCAACATCTGCTGATGCGCGCCGAGGCGCTGATCGACCGCATCGAGGCCATCCTTCCCCAACCGCTCACCCCACCGGACTGGGCGGCGTCGGTGGCGTTTCGCTACCGCAAACGTGGTGCGCACGGTGTGCTGGAGCCGGTGCGGCATGTGGCGGCGATCCAACTCGGTGAGCTGCAGGCCATCGATGATCAGAAGGCCAAGGTGCAGCGCAACCTGGAGCGCTTCGTGCGCGGTCTGCCGGCCAACAACGTGCTGCTGACCGGCGCGCGCGGCACGGGAAAGAGCTCGCTGATCAAGGCCTGCTTGAACGCCTACGCCCCGCAGGGCCTGCGTCTGATCGAAGTGGACAAAGCCGATCTGATTGACCTGCCCGACCTCGTCGAGGTGGTGGCACCGCGCCCGGAACGCTTTCTCGTCTTTTGCGATGACCTCAGTTTCGAGGAGGGTGAGTCGGGTTACAAGGCGCTCAAATCCATCCTGGACGGATCGGTGGCCGCGGCCACGCCCAATGTGCTGATCTGTGCCACCAGCAACCGCCGCCATCTGCTGCCCGAGAAAATGCGCGACAACCTTGCCGCTGCCCATGGCGATGACGGCGAGCTGCACCCGGCCGAGGCGGTGGAAGAGAAGGTGTCGCTGTCGGAGCGCTTTGGCCTGTGGGTGAGCTTCTACCCCTTCGGCCAGGACGAATACCTGGCCGTCGTGCGGCAGTGGCTGGCCGCCTATGGCGTGCCGCAGGCGCAGTGGGACGAGGCGCGTCGTGCGGCGCTGGTGTGGGCGCTGGAGCGCGGTGCGCGCAGCGGGCGCGTGGCCTACCAGTTTGCGCGCGACTGGGCGGGCCGTATGCCGCCGCAGGCCACATGACCGCGCCCGCTGCCGCAGTGGCGCTGGACGAGGTGCTGGTGGTCGATGCCGACCAACCGCGCGCACCCGGCCCACGCCCGGTGGTGGATGTGGCAGTCGGCGTGCTGATCGATCGCGGGGGTCGTTTTCTGCTGACCACCCGTCCGCCCGGCAAAGCCTACGCCGGGCACTGGGAGTTCCCCGGCGGCAAGCTGGAGCCGGGCGAGACGGTGGAGCAGGCGCTGCGCCGCGAGCTACAGGAGGAAATCGGCGTGACCATCGTTGCTGCGCACCCGTGGCGCGTGCTGGAGGCCGACTACCCGCACGCGCGCGTACGGCTGCATGTGTGTCGTGTGTTCGACTGGCGTGGCGAGTTGCAGATGCACGAGGGCCAAGCGTTTGCATGGCAGACGCTGCCGGTGTCGGTGGCGCCGGTGCTGCCCGGCACCTGGCCGCTGCTGCGCTGGATGGCGCAGGACGGCGGCACCGTGGTTGTCCAGCAGGCCAAGGCCTGATCCGCTCACCGGAACAGGTGGCGGGGAATCCACCACAGGTAAAACACCATTCCCACCAATTCCACCAACGATTGCAGGACGATGATCAGGGCGACCACCTCCCACCCCGGAGGGAGGGCAAGGGCGAATGGCAGCACGACGAAGGAGTTGCGCGTGCCCAGACTGAAGGCGAGCGTGCGGCCCTGATCCCGCGGCAGTTGCATCAGGTGGGCCAGCGCCTTGGCTAGGATCCCGCCCAGCAGCAAAAAGACGGCGAAGACGGGAACGACCCCAGCCAACGAGTCCCAGGCATCCCAAGCCGCCTGGGCTTGGGTGCTGGCGATCAAAAAAACCACAACGGCCAGCAGCGGAACTGGCCACCATGCCAACTGCTCCCGCCACGCGTGCCGAGCAGGACGGGCTTCGATCCAGCGTTCCGATAGGGCAGCCAGCAACAAGGGGGCGGCCACCACCCCCAGAGCCGGGGCGAAATCCGCCAGCCCCCACCCCACGAGGGGCTGGACATCCAGCAGCAGCCACAGGTAAACTGGCAACAGGGCCAATTGCAGCAGCAGGTTGATGGGCGTGGTCGCGATGGCACGCGCAACATTGGCCCCACCCAATTGGCTGAAGGTGATGAACCAGTCGGTGCAGGGCACGAGCAGCACCAGGGCCACGCCCAGGCGCACTGCCGGGTCAGGCGGTAGCCAGGCCAGCAGCGCTGCCACGACAGCCGGTACGACCACGAAGTTGCCCATCAGCATCGCCGCGATGAAGCGGTGGTCGCGAAAGGCAGCGCGCACATGCCACAGCGGTACCTGCACGAAAGTCATGTACAGCAGCAGCGCCAGCGTGGGCCATAAGCAGGCCTGCAGCACGGCCGCCGCATTGGGCCAAACGCTGCCAGTGAACAGGCCTGCCGCAATGGCCGCCGCATAGATCCCTACCTGATGGCGTTCGAGGGTGAGGCGATTCACGACACAGCCTGTGCGATCACGAAAATACAGGCCCATCATTGGGCAGTAGACCCGGATCGGGGGGCACCGGGTCGGGCACGCGGAAGCACTCGCTGGCCCAGGCACCCAGGTCCAGCTCTTTGCAGCGTTGACTGCAAAAGGGGCGCCAGAGGTTGTCGGGCGCGTAGCGCGATGGCCCCCCACAGGCGGGGCAGGTGACAGTGCGGGCAGGGAAGGGCTGCGTCATCGGGGCACTGGCCGGCATCAGGCACACAGGTGGACTTCGAACTCGGCCTCGGCGTCGGCAGCGTGTTCCAGCCGGCCGTCGTCGGTGCGCCGCAGCAGCCGCACCGAAAACAGCAGCCGATTGCCGCTGATCTCCGGGATCAACTGCAGGGCGGGGTCCAGCCACATACGCAGCAATTGGAAGGTGCGGCTTTGCGGCAGGCTTTGCTGGTATTGGCCATGCGTGGCGTAGACCTTTTGCGCCAGGCCCGATTCGCGCAGCAGTCGCAGCAGCAGATGCACCGGCTCGGCCAGGCAGGCGAGCTCGCCCGACCAGCGGGCCAAGTCGGCCTGCCGCTGCTGGACCGGGCGGTGTTGCCAGTCGTGGTAGGCAGGCAGATCGAACTCGCAGGTACCGCCGGGGATCGCGATGCGGTTGCGAATGGCCGTCAGCCAATCGATACCGGCCAAGGCGTGGCCCGCCTTGCCTTCGTCGTCGCGCAAAGCGGCGTAACAAGTGTCGATATGGGCGATGAGCTGATCCAGCGCCGCTTCGGAGATGGCGGGGTTGCCCCGATAGCTGTTGAAAATCTGCTTGTGGCGGTCCAGGTCTTTCAGGATCTCGGTTTTGAGGTCGGCGCGCGCGCCGACCTCCATGATCTCGAACAACGTCTGGATCGCATAGTGGTGATCCAGCGGATGCGTGCGCGCCACCAGCTCGGCAAGCCGCCGCAGCAGGTGCTCTAGGCGCAGGTAGGTACGGATGCGCTCGTTGAAGGGGTATTCGTACAGGATCACGCAGGCATCATAGCGGCAATCCCTGCGCTGCCCACGCGCGCCGCACGCGCTCGCGCAAGGTGTCCAAATCGACGTCTTCGTTGTCGATCACCACATCGGCCGCAGCCAGCCGCTGGGCCCGGCTGGCCTGCTGCGCCAGCACGGCCAGCACCTGCTCCCGCGGCCAGCCATTGCGGGCCATGACACGGCGGATTTGCGTCTGCGGCGCACAATCGACGACCCAAACCCGGTCGCAGCGCTGCCGCCAGGCCGCCGATTCCACCAGCAGCGGCAGGTCCAGCACGATGGCCTCAGCCGTGCAGGCAGCGACACGGCGGTCGATCTCGGCCTGCACCAGGGGGTGGATGATGGCCTCCAACTGCGCCTTGGCATCGGCGTCGCTGAACACCCGCGCGCGCATGCGATCACGGTCCAGTGCGCCCGCGGGCGTGATGAAGGCATCGCCGAAAACCTGCCGGATCGGTTCGATCGCGGCGCCACCTGCGGCCGTGCTGGCGCGGGAGAGGGCGTCCGCATCCACTACGGTGGCCCCCAGCGCGGCGAGCATGGCCGCGACCGTACTTTTACCGCTGCCGATACCGCCGGTCAGTCCGATGCGCAGAGGCTTGCCCATCACAACCCCAGCGCATGCAACAGGCGTTGCGGTCCAATCCCCCACACCAGCAGGCCGCCAAAGGCCAGAAAAGGCCCAAACGGCACATAGCGGCCTTCGCGCAGAGCGTTGGATGCCTTCATCGTCAGCCCCACCACGGCACCCAAGGTCGAGGCCACCAGCACAAGCGGGATCAAGGCCTGCCAGCCCAGCCAGGCCCCCAGTGCGGCGAGTAGCTTGAAGTCGCCGTAGCCCATGCCCTCTTTGCCGGTGAGCAGTTTGAATGCCCAGTAGACGCTCCACAGCGACAGGTAGCCGGCGACGGCACCCCACAGGGCATCGGGCAGGGCCACACCGCTCAGGCCGCTGGCTGCAGCGATCAGTCCTGCCCAGGCCAGCGGCAGCGTGATGTCATCCGGCAGCAGGGTGGTATCCCAATCGATGAAGGCCAAGGCCAGCACGGCGGCCATGAAACCCCACCAGGCGACGGTGGCCGTGCTGGCCCCGTGACGGGCAAACACCAGGGCGAAGGCCAGGCCAGTCAACAGCTCGACCAGCGGATACCGCCACGCGATGCGTGCCCCGCACGCGGCACAGCGGCCGCGCAGCGCCAGCCAGCTCAGCACGGGGATGTTGTGGAACCAGCGAATAGGGGTTTGGCACGCCGGACAGTGCGAGCGCGGCGTCAGCAAATCGTAGCGAGCCGCAGCGGCCGCATCCCCAGTGCCATTGGCAGCGGGTGTTTGCAGCGCAGCGCACTCGGCTGCCCAGCGCCGCTCCAGCATCTGCGGCAGGCGGTGAATCACCACGTTGAGGAAACTGCCGACGATCAGACCCAGCGCAGCAGAAAGGGCCCATCCCCAGGGGTCGGGCAAGGCGGAAAGGTAGAGGGCAGACATGCGCTTGGCGCTCGCAGCGGGTCGGTACGGTTGCCGACAGTGTAATCGCTGCGCAGTCCCGGGCCTGCGTTCAGGCGGTCAGCAGTCTGCGGCGTTCGATGAATCCGAGCGCCCCCGCGGGAACGATCCGCGCCACGCTGCGGCGGCCACTGCCGTCATGTTGAGCACGCGACGCACCGTCGCTGCCGGTGTCAGGATGTAGGCGGGCGCGCGCACACCCATCAGGATTGGCCCCACGGTTACGCCCCCGCTGGTGGTGGTCTTCATGACGTTGTAGAGGATGTTGGCCGCGTCTAGGTTGGGGCAGACCAGCAGGTTGGCGCTGCCGGACAACGTCGAGTCGGACAGAAAGCGCGCGCGGATCTCCGGCTCCAGGGCGGCGTCGCCGTGCAGCTCGCCATCGCATTCGATATCGGGGTGCGCGGCCACGAACAGGTCGCGCGCGGCACGCATCTTGCGCGCGCTGGCCCGCTTGGATGACCCAAAGGTGGAGTGCGACAAAAACGCGACCTTGGGCACGATGCCGAAGCGCTGGACCTGCTGCGCTGCCATCCCGGCGATTTCGGCCAATTGTTCGGCGCTGGGGTCCTCGTTGACATAGGTGTCGGTGATGAAGATTGGCCCGCGGTCGGTGTTGACGGCATTGACTGCGGCATACAGCGACGCGCCGGGCGCGCGGCCCAGTACCGCATCGATGCGCTCCAGATGCGTGGTGTAGGTGCCTACCAGCCCGCAGATGAGGGCGTCGGCGTCGCCCAGGTGCACCATGAGCGAGCCGATGAGGGTATTGGAGCGGCGCACCGCTGCCTTGGCCACCTCGGGGGTGGCACCGTTGCGCTTCATGAGTTGGTGGTAGGCCTCCCAGTACTGGCGAAAGCGCGGATCGTCCTCGGGGTTGACATTTTCCACATCGACGCCCAGGCGCAGGTGCAGCCCCGCTTTGCGAATGCGCGCCTCGATGACCGCAGGACGCCCGATCAGGATCGGCTGGGCGATACCTTCCTCCAAGGCGAGCTGGGCCGCACGCAGGGCGCGTTCGTCCTCTCCGTCGGCGTAGGCCACGCGGGCTTTCGGGACCACGGCCTTGGCGGCGTTGAAGACTGGCTTCATCAGAATGCCGGTTTGATAGACGAAGCGCTGCAGGCTCTCGCGGTAGACCTCGATGTCGGCGATCGGGCGCGTGGCGACACCCGACTGCGCCGCAGCTTGCGCCACCGCCGGCGCAATGCGCAGAATCAGGCGGGTGTCGAAGGGTTTGGGGATGAGATAGTCAGGACCAAACTGCAACTCCTGCCCCGCATAGGCGCTGGCCACCTCGTCGCTGATCTCGGCTTTGGCCAGCGCCGCAATCTCGTGTACGCAGGCCAGCTTCATTGCTTCGGTGATGCGGGTGGCTCCGCAATCGAGCGCCCCGCGAAAAATATACGGAAAGCACAGGACGTTATTGACCTGGTTGGGATAGTCGCTGCGCCCAGTGGCGATGATGCAGTCGGGGCGGGCAGCCTTGGCGACCTCGGGGCGGATTTCCGGCTCGGGGTTGGCCAGCGCCAGGATGACCGGCCGCTCGCCCATGGTCTGTACCATCTCGGCGGTCAGCACCCCTGGCGCTGAACAGCCCAAGAACACGTCGGCGCCGCGCACCGCATCGGCCAGTGTGCGCGCCCCAGTCGTGCGGCAGTAGCGGCGCTTGGATTCGTCCAGCCGGCCAGCCAAGGCATCCTCGCGCTGGTCATGGATCACGCCTTTGGAGTCGCACACCAGGATATGCTCGGGCCGCGCCCCGAGCGCGACAAACAGATCCAGCACCGCGATCGCGGCTGCCCCCGCGCCACTGACGGCGATGTGCACGTCGCCGATGGCCTTGCCGACCAGCTCCAGCGCATTGATCAGCGCCGCCGAGGCGATGATGGCCGTGCCGTGCTGGTCGTCGTGGAACACAGGGATTTTCATGCGTTCGCGCAACTGGCGCTCGATATAAAAGCACTCTGGGGCCTTGATGTCCTCCAGGTTGACGCCGCCGAGCGTCGGCTCCAGCGCGGCGATGATCTCGACCAGCTTGTCTGGGTCCTTTTCGTTGAGTTCGATGTCGAACACATCGATCCCGGCAAATTTCTTGAACAGGCAGCCTTTGCCCTCCATGACCGGTTTGCCGGCCAGCGGGCCGATATCGCCCAAGCCCAGCACGGCGGTGCCGTTGGTCACCACGCCAACCAGGTTGCCACGGCTGGTGTAGTCGGCGGCACGGTTGGGATCGGCCGCGATTTCCAGACACGGATAGGCCACGCCGGGGGAGTAGGCCAGGCTCAGGTCGCGCTGGTTGGACAGCGCTTTGGTCGGTGTGACAGAGACCTTGCCCCGGGTCGGGGTGCGGTGGTATTCGAGTGCGGCGTCACGCAGGGCTTGTTCGGCAGGGGTCATGGTGGCTTGGTGCACAAAAGATCAAAACGAAGGCACCTATGCGCCGGGGGCTGGTTCCGGCCGTACGGCGCTGCACATCAAGTGTAACGAGCACACGCCGGGACGGTGGCTACTACAATACCGCCTGTGAGCATGATCATCCGTCACCGTCGCTGGCCGCTCGGGCTGGCCCTGCTGGCGCTGCTGTGGGCCGCGCTGGCACCTGCGCTGGCTCAAGCGTGGGCAGGCGGGTCGGCTGCTGGCGAGCGGGTGCAGATTTGCACCAGTACCGGCATGGCCTGGGTGACGCTAGAGGCAGCCGGCGACGCCATGCCGGCCGATGGCGCTGCTGCCGCCATGGTGTGCGACTGGTGCTTGCTGCACGGCGGGCCCGCCATGCCGCCGACCGATCCCCGCGTCGGGCTGCCCCCTGCCCCCGACCCAGC
>CALEDU010000154.1 GCA_937949455.1 uncultured Tepidimonas sp.
GATGGTGCAGCCATGCAGCATGACTTGGTGCCCCACGGTGACATACTCACCAATGGTCAGCGGATAGCCCACATCCGCATGCAGCACGCTGCCGTCCTGGATGTTGCTGCCGCGACCAACGGTGATGGGATCGGTGTCACCGCGCAAAACCGCGCCGAACCAGACGCTGGCGTCCTCCGCCAGGGTGACGCGGCCCATCACACGGGCCGTATCGGCCACGAACACCGACGGGTGCACGTCGGGGACGATGTCGTCGAGTTGGTAAATGCCCATTTATAGAATTGTACGGATGCATCCCTCCACGTCCACCCTGCCCTGCGCTGCCCAGGTATCGGTGCCAGACGCCCGCGCCCAAGCGCTGCACTGGCTGACGGAAGCCGACCCCGACACGAAGGTCCGGGGTGTACGGGCGCTTTGGCAAGCTGTGCAGGCCGAATCGGATCGTTCGTGTGTCGATCCCGCCGCGACCTGGGCCCCAGCGGCCGATCGGCCCCTGCCCGGTCGGCCGGTGCGGCCACGGTTGATCGAGCCAGGCGCGGTACCCCCACGATCCCCCTTCACCACGGAGGGACACGCCGCCCTGATCCACGCCATCTGCCACATCGAATTCAACGCCATCAACCTGGCGCTGGACGCCGTGTGGCGCTTTCCCGGCATGCCCGAGGCGTTTTACCGCGACTGGTTGCGTGTCGCTGCCGAGGAAGCGGAGCACTTCACCCTGTTGCGCGACCACCTGCGCGGCCTGCGTGGCCCCGACGGGCGCGGCTGGGACTACGGCGACTTCGAAGCGCACGACGGCTTGTGGACCATGTGCGACAAAACCGCGCACGATATCGTTGCCCGCATGGCGCTCGTGCCGCGCACCTTGGAGGCCCGCGGGTTGGACGCCACCCCGCTGATCCAAGCCAAGCTGCGCCGCGCCGGCACGCCAACGGCCCTACAGGCGTGTGCGATCCTCGACATCATTCTGCGCGACGAGGTGGGCCATGTGGCCATCGGCAACCGGTGGTACCGCTGGCTATGCGACCAACGGGGACTCGAGCCCATGGCGCACTTTCGTCATTTGATGCGCCTGCACCGCGCACCGCTGCCTAAACGGCCCCTGAATACCGAGGCGCGGCTGCGCGCGGGCTTTACGGCACCAGAACTCGCCTTTCTTGAACAAATCGTCTGAGACATGCCGATTAGCCGCCCCCTGCGCGCGGATGGTGCTGCGCATGCAGGGCCTTGAGCCGCTCGCGGGCGACATGGGTGTAAATGGTGGTGGTGGAAATGTCCGCATGTCCCAGCAACAACTGCACGGCACGCAAATCGGCACCATGGTTGAGCAAATGGGTGGCGAAGGCATGGCGCAGGGTGTGCGGTGACAGCGGTGCGGCAATGCCTGCCTGCTGGGCGTAACGTTTGACCAGCATCCAAAACATGACCCGGGTCATGGCCTGGCCGTGGCGTTCGGTGACGAACAGGTCATCGCCCGTGCGGCCTGCCATCAGCACTGGGCGTGCCTGCGTCAAATAGCGCTGCAACCAGTCCGCCGCCACATCGCCAAACGGCACCAGGCGCTGTTTGTCCCCCTTGCCCGTGACGCGCACTACCTGGTCCGGCAGGCTGACCTCGAACAGCCGCAGCGCCACCAACTCGCTGACGCGCAATCCGCTGGCGTACATCAGCTCCAGCATCGCGCGGTCGCGCAGGCCCAGCGGCTGGGCCGTATCCGGTGCCGCCAGCAGGGCCTCGACTTGTGCCTCGGTCAGCGCCTTGGGCACGCGCAACATACGCTTGGCGGACAGCAAGGCGAGCGTGGGATCGGCCTGCAGCAGGCCCTCGCGCAGCGCCCAGCGATAAAAACGCCGAAAAACCGCCAAGCGCCGGTTGCTGGAACTGACCCGACTGCCTGGCAGCCGCTGCGCCATGTAGGCTTGCAAATCGGATGCGTCCGCCAGCAACAGCCCTTTGTCCTGCGCGGCGAGCCAGCCGCGAAAAGCCTGCAAATCGCTGCGGTAGGCGGCCAGGGTGCGCTCCGCCAGCCCGTCCTCCAGCCACAGGGCATCGATGAATCGATCGACCACGGCATCATCGCCGGCTATCATCACCATATGACGATGGTACCGTCTGATGCGACCACGCAGGGATCCGCGCTGACCGTGGAGCCGCTGCCCGCCTTCAGCGACAACTACATCTGGCTGCTGCACCGGGATGGCCAGGCCTGGGTGGTGGACCCAGGCGACGCTTTCCCCGTGCAGCACGCGCTGCAAAAGCGGGGCCTGTGCCTGCGGGGCATTTTCCTCACCCACCACCACGCCGACCACGTGGGCGGCGTGCATGCCCTGCGCTCGGCCACGGTTTGCCGCGTTGTTGGCCCCGCTGGCGAGCCCCTTCCAGAACCGCTAGAGCCGGTTGCTGAGGGCGATGCCTTCCAGGCGCTGGGGCTGGTCTGGCGCGTGTTGGAAGTGCCCGGCCACACCGCGGGGCATGTCGCCTATGTCAACGACACGCCACCCGGCGGTCCCCGCTGGCTGTTTTGTGGCGACACCCTATTTTCGGGTGGGTGCGGCCGCTTGTTCGAAGGGACACCAGCGCAGATGCTGGCCTCGCTCGATCGGCTGGCGGCCCTGCCAGGCGAGACCCAGGTCTGCTGTGCGCACGAATACACGCTGTCCAATCTGCGCTTTGCCCAGACGGTTGAGCCAGACAACCCCGAGCTGGCCGCCTATGCCCAAGCCTGCCAGGCCCGACGCGAGCTGGGTGAGCCCACTCTGCCCAGCACCATCGCCACCGAACGCCGCATCAACCCTTTTCTGCGCAGCCGGCAACCCTCTGTACGGCGTGCGGTCCAGCAACGAGAACCAGCGGCCCGCAGCGATGTGGATATTTTCGCCGCGCTGCGCCGCTGGAAAGACGGCTTTCGCTGACCCGAAATCACCGGCCTCCATGCCCGATTCGAACCTATCCGCCCCGATGACGCTTTTTCAACGACTGGCACTGCTGCTGTGCCCGCTGGCTCTGGCCGCCTGTTCTGCCCTGCCGACCCCTCGGTCGGCCGACGACAGTCTGGCCCCGCCCACACGTCCTGCTGCGGCGGCTGCTGGTGAATCGCCCCCGTCCACGCCAAGCGCTGCCCCGCCCGCTGCGGCGTCTGCCCCCATTGTGGCTGCCCCCCCGCTGCCCAGCCTGCATCCCGTCGCACCCGTCGTCGCGCCAGCGGACTTGTGGGAGCGGATGGAGCGCGGCTTTGCCATGCCGGACCTGGACGATCCACTCGTACAGCAATGGGAACGCTGGTATGCCGGCCGACCAGACTATCTGCAGCGCATGGCGGACCGGGCCAGCAAATACCTCTTTCACATCGTGGAAGAGATCGAACGCCGCAACCTGCCGCTGGAACTGGCGCTGCTGCCTTTCATCGAGAGCGCTTTCAACCCGCAGGCGGTCTCGCACGCCAAAGCGGCTGGCATGTGGCAGTTCATGCCCGCCACGGGCAAGCATTACGACCTCAAACAAAACGCCTTTCGCGACGACCGCCGGGATGTCCTTGCCTCGACCCGGGCGGCGCTGGACTATCTGGAGCGCCTGTACCGCATGTTCGGCGACTGGCACCTGGCGCTGGCCGCTTACAACTGGGGCGAGGGCAATGTGCAACGCGCCATCAAGCGCAACCAGGCGGCGGGGCTGCCAACCGGATACCCAGACTTGCGCATGCCGGACGAGACACGCAACTACGTGCCCAAGCTGCAGGCGGTCAAGAATCTGGTCAGCGCTGCGCAAAACCGCGGCGTGAAGCTACCCGTGATCGGAAATCACCCGTTTTTCGATACCGTGCGCATCGACCGGGACATCGATGTGGCTGTGATCGCCCGGCTGGCCAATGTCAGCGAGGCGGACTTTCGGACCCTGAATCCGTCGCACAACAAACCGGTCATCATGGCCTCTGGCACGCCAGAAATCCTGCTGCCCTGGGACAACGCCTTGCTGTTTGCCCAGCGGCTGCGTGAGCACAGCGGTCCTGTCGCCAGCTGGACGGCCTGGCGTGTGCCTCAGGACATGACGCCCGCACAGGCCGCCCGCCAGCTGGGGTGGGACGAGCGCGCCCTGCGGGAGCTCAACCGCGTCCCGCCGCGCATGCGGCTCAAGGCGGGATCGACCATCCTGGTGCCGCGAGAAGGCAAGCTGGACCGCGATGTGCCTGAACAATTGGCGGACCATGCCCAACTGCTGCTCACGCCCGATGTGCCGCCGACACGGACGGTGCGGGTCAAAGCTCGCGCCGGCGACACCCTGGCCTCCATCGCCAAACGCCATCGCGTCAGTGTCACCGATCTGGCCGCCTGGAACAAACTGAACGCTGGGGCTCGGCTGAACACCGGACAGACGCTGCGGATTCACATGCCGGCCCAGCGCACAGCCAAAGCCGAGGCCAAGCCAGCCCCAGTCACTGGTCCAGCACGCAAGATCCAGTCCACAGCCAAGGCTGGCAGCGCGCCCAAGCCACAGGTCGTGCGCACCGCGCAGGCCCGTAAACCCTAAACGAAACGGGCGAGTCTTGCGACTTGCCCGGATGCTGGGTGGAATGATGTTTTTGGAGCGGGAAACGAGTCTCGAACTCGCGACCTCAACCTTGGCAAGGTTGCGCTCTACCAACTGAGCTATTCCCGCCTGTGTCCCCGCCTGGAAACAGGGACTGTTTGCCCTGGAGGCGCGGGCCGGAGTCGAACCGACCTACTCGGATTTGCAATCCGGTGCATAACCGCTTTGCTACCGCGCCTTGTCCGGTTCAACCCGACAGACCGCCGGATTGGGCGACTGGACAGCCAGCCACCCGCAGTTTGGAGCGGGAAACGAGTCTCGAACTCGCGACCTCAACCTTGGCAAGGTTGCGCTCTACCAACTGAGCTATTCCCGC
>CALEDU010000155.1 GCA_937949455.1 uncultured Tepidimonas sp.
GGCATGTCTTGGCGTGGCCTTGGCTGGGTGTGACGCTGCACATCGACGAAGCGCAATACTGGACCTGGTCGCGCGCGTTGGATTGGGGTTACTACTCCAAGCCGCCGTTGATCGCGGCGCTGCTTGCGGCCTCGACGTCGCTGTTTGGCCACAGCGAGTTGGGCGTCAAGGCACTCCCGTTGCTGCTGACGACTCTGACCGCGCTGGCGCTGGGCGGGTGGGTAGCGGCCATGGCAGGCAATATGCAGCGCGGGGGGCTGGCGACACTGCTGGCCTTGGCCTCTCCCCTGTTGTTGTTGCTCGGCTTTGCAGCCACCACCGACGTGCCGCTGCTGCTGACGTGGACGCTGGCCGCCTGGGCCCTGTGGTCAGCGCTGCAGAAGCCCATTTCGGTTTGGCGCTGGGGTCTGCTCGGCGTGGCCGTGGGCCTGGGCGTGCTTTCCAAGTACACGATGCTGGCCTTCGGCCCAGGTGCGTTGTTGGCCACCATATTGATGCGGCCCGCGCACATCAGTTGGCCGCAGATGCTGCGCGGTGTGCTGCTGTCGCTCGGCGTCGCCACGTTGATCGTGGCCCCCCACGTTTGGTGGAACATACAGGCCGACTGGCCAACTTGGCGTCATACGACCGACATCACGCTGCAGCGCAGCAACGGCGGGACTGGGCGCGGCTGGCTCGCGTTTGCGCTCGGGCAGATGCTGCTGATCGGGCCACTGGCGCTTTGCATTGGGTGGTCTGGAAAAACGGTCCGCGCCGAGCGGACGCAGGACGGCAACGGGCCGCAAGCCAGCCGCTTCGTCCTGGGCATCTCCGCGCCGCTGCTGCTGCTGGGATTGGCGCAGGCGATGCGTGGAGGCGCCAATGTGAACTGGGCAGCGCCAGCGCTGTTAGGCGGTTTGGCATGGTTGGCCCTGCGCGCGCCGCTGCGCGCAGGGCCGGTGATGGCGCTGCTGGGCGCGCAGGCGTTGCTGGTGGTGGCGCTGGTGCATGCCCCCGGCGTCGCAGCAGCCGTTGGACAGCCATGGACGCGCACGCTGGACTTCTGGAGCCGCATGCGTGGCTGGGACGTGGTGTGGCGGGATCTCTGGCAGCAGTTGTCGGCGGGCGAACAACCAGCGCTGGTCATCGGGTATTCGCGGGCGGTGCTGGCGCACGGTCAGTACCACTGGCGTGACCACGGCGTGCAGTGGCTGGCTTGGGATCCAGCGCGACAGGCCAATCACCACTACGCGTGGAGGTCTGGAATCGATCTTGCCGGGCTAGAGGTGCGATTGCGCGCCCTCGGTGACCGCCCTGCCTGGCTCATTGGCGACGACCCAGACGCGGTTCGGCTGCTCGTCTCCAGCGGGATGGCACACACCAAACCGACGGCTGTGGCCCGCTGGGAGGATGCCAGAGGCCACAGCTTGACTCTGTGGGCGTGGCGACTGCAGCCGGCAAGGCAGGATGCACCATGAAGCGGCTCCGCTGGGACGTCGGGACAGTGCTGTGGCTTTGGTTGGTGCTCGCACTGGTGCTGGTCCAGCTCAGTGGCCTGGACCTTGCGCTGACCAGGCTGGGATTCGACGCGGCGCATGCCTCTTTCATCGGACACGATCTGGGCTGGGCGCAAGCGTTTTATCGCGGCACTCCGCTGTTCGGATGGCTGATGCTGCTGCTGGCGACGTGGGTGCTGATCCGACCATCTTGGCGTCGCCGCCCAGGATGGCGGCGCGCGGCACTGGCCGTGTGGCTGGTGGCGGTACTGGGCAATGGGCTGGTGATCGACCGCCTGCTCAAGGAGCACTGGGGTCGCCCGCGGCCACGTGCGGTCGAGCTGTTCGGCGGCCCGCACACGTATTCACCCGTCTGGCAGCCGGCACAGGCCTGCACCAGCAACTGCAGTCTGCCAAGCGGTCATGCCGCAGCGGGCTTTGCGCTGATGGCAATCGGCACCCTGGCGGCGCGGCGGCGCTGGCACGCCGCCTTGGCCATCGGCATGGTGGCTGGATTGGCAATCGGCAGCGCGCGCGTGCTACAGGGGGCGCACTTCCCGACGGACATTTTGGCATCGGGCGTGGTGGTGCTGGGTATATGCCTGCTCCTGCGCCGTCTCTGGATCATGGGGCGGTGGCTGCGCCGCCGCCGACGCACCACCGTTCAATCGAGCGGTCAGGTGGGGCCGGCGAGCTCTGGATAAAGCAACGCCAGGGCCTCGCGCAGTGGACCGATCGCCTGCTCAGCCGCCCGGCGGCCGGCCGCGATGGCCGGCGCAGCACGGTGAAAATCCATGGCAGCCACATCGGCCAGTGCGGGCCGGATGACCACGTCGGCAGGCTCACCCGCCAAGCGGCTTTGCGTAATGCGCCACTGAACGACGGCCATGCTGGCGGTCAGGACATCCAGCAACGATGGCAGCGCCACCGTGTCCTGAGCCCCCTCTGAGACAGGGGCCGCATGTTGTGCCGTGCCACCGCGCAAGCGCTGCCATACGCTGTCCAGCAGGCTGCGGCGCGGGCCGCGCGCCCGGCTGGCGATGCGCTGGCGGCGGCGCATCAGATCCCAGTTGAGGTCCACCGCGATGACGAACTCCGCCCCCATCGCGCGTGCCAGGGATACGGGCACCGGATTGACCAGTCCGCCGTCCACCAACAGCCGTCCGTCTTGGCGGGCTGGGGTAAACACACCGGGGATGGCGATCGAGGCGCGCACAGCGTCGATCACCGGCCCGTGGCGCAGCCAAACCTCGCGCCCGGTGGCCAGGTCGGTCGCCACGCAGCCGAACGGCTTGGGCAGCGCCTCGATTCCGCCATCGACGAAGCGGCTGCGGAAGAACGCCTCCAGCTTGTCGCCTTCGATCAGCCCGCCGCCAAAGCGCAGATCGATCAGACCAACCACCTGCCGCCAGTCCAGCGAGCACACCCACGGCTCCAGCCGGTCCAGCTCGCCAGCCGCATAGGCCGCGCCCACCAGGGCACCGATGGATGTGCCGCAGACGATGTCAGGCTCCAACCCGGCCTCGTGCAGCACGCGCAGCACACCGATGTGCGCCCAGCCGCGCGCGGCACCACTGCCCAGCGCCAGGCCGATGCGAGGGCGGGCAGGTGTGGCGTTCATCGGTCTGGCAGGGGCAGCCTCACAGCAGAGGCACGCCGGTCTTGCTCTGGATGAACTCGCGCGTCACAGCTGGGGCCAGCTCCACGAGTTTCAGTCCCTCGGGCGTGACGTCCATCACGCCCAGGTCGGTGATGATGCGGTCCACCACGCCCTTGCCGGTCAGTGGCAGCGTGCACTCGGGAATGATTTTCAGGTCCTCGGTGCCGTCCTTCTTGCGCGCCACATGCTCCATCAACACGATCACGCGCGGAACGCCGGCGACGAGGTCCATCGCGCCGCCCATGCCCTTGACCATCTTGCCGGGGATCATCCAGTTGGCCAAATCGCCCTTGTGCGTGACCTGCATCGCACCCAGGATCGATAGGTTGATTTTGCCGCCGCGGATCATGGCAAACGACTGGTCCGAGCTGAAGATGGACGAACCCTTGATGGTGGTGACGGTCTGCTTGCCGGCGTTGATCAGATCGGGGTCCACCTCGTCCTCATAGGGGAAGGGGCCGATGCCGAGCATACCGTTTTCGCTTTGCAGCCAGACCTCGATGTGGTCGGGCACATGGTTGGCCACCAGCGTCGGGATGCCGATGCCCAGGTTGACGTAGAAGCCGTCCTGCAGTTCTTGGGCCGCGCGCGCGGCCATTTGGTCTTGGGTCCAAGGCATGATCGGGCTCCTCAAACTTTGCGCTCGCGGGTGGTGCGCTTTTCGATGCGCTTTTCGGGCGTGGGGTTGTGCACGATGCGGTGCACATAAATGCCCGGCAGGTGCACATCGTCCGGGTCGATGGCCCCAGTGGGCACGATGCGCTCGACCTCGGCGATGCACAGCTTGCCTGCGGTGGCGGCAGCTGGGTTGAAGTTGCGCGCCGTGCGGCGAAAACGCAGATTGCCGGCCAGGTCGGCGACGTCGGCCTTGATGAGCGCCACGTCCGGGAACAGGGCGTGCTCCATGATGTAGGTCTCGCCGTTGAACTCGCGGTGCTCCTTGCCCTCCGCCACGATGGTGCCCACGCCCGTCTTGGTAAAGAACGCCGGGATGCCCGCGCCGCCGGCGCGCAGCTTCTCGGCCAGCGTGCCTTGGGGGGTGAACTCCAGCTCCAATTCGCCCGCCAGGTACTGGCGCTCGAACTCTTTGTTCTCGCCCACATAGCTGGAAATCATCTTTTTGATCTGGCGTGTCTCCAGCAGCTTACCCAGGCCGAAGCCGTCCACGCCAGCATTGTTGGAGATGACCGTGAGGTTCTTGACGCCACTGTCGCGCAGCGCATCGATCAGCGCCTCGGGAATGCCGCACAAGCCGAAGCCGCCGACCGCGATGAGCTGCCCATCGGCGACCACGCCCTCGAGCGCCGCAGCCGCGCTGGGGTAGACCTTGTTCATGCTCGCACGCTCCTGTCCAAATTGGGGAAAGCCATACGATACTACGCAACCACGTACGTAGTATTGCCTACTGTCCAACCCTAGGTCGTGACCACTGCGCCCACCCTGGACGACTACCGGCTGGCCTTCGAACTGGCGCCGGTGGGTCTGGTATTGTCGCGCCATCGCACCATGGTCGATTGCAACCAAGCGGTGTGCGAGATATTTGGCGCCAGCCGCGATCAGCTCATCGGCCAGAGCTTTCGCATCCTTTACCCCAGCGCGGACGAATTCGAGCGCATCGGCGAGCGCATTGCGCCGATCCTCAATGCCCACGGACACTACAGCGACGAGCGCATCATGCGCCGGGTGGGTGGCCGCTTGGCCGGCCAGACGTTCTGGTGCCATGTGACCGGACGCGCGCTCGACCGCGCCGATCCGCACGCCGCGGGCATCTGGAGTTTCGAAGACCTCTCGTCTCGGCGCCCCGTCAAGGCCGAGCTGACCGCGCGCGAGCGCGAAGTGGCCGCTCTGGTGATGAAAGGCCTGACCGCCAAACAGACGGCCAAGGCGTTGGGCATCAGTCCGCGCACGGTGGAGGTGTACCGCGCGCGGCTGATGCGCAAATACGGCGCCAGCAGTTCGGTGGACCTGGTGCAGCGGCTCTTGACGGGATGAAGGCGCTGTGGGGTGCTACCGCTGTCACTGCCGCGCCGTGCGCACATGGGCCGGCGGCTGCTGGGGGTGGCTGGTGCGCCACGGGTTGATATCCAGCCCACCGCGGCGCGTATAGCGCGCATACACGCTCAGGCGCACCGGGCGGCAGCGCGTCCAGATGTCCATGAAAATCCGCTCCACGCACTGCTCGTGGAACTCCTGGTGCTGGCGAAAGCTGACCAGGTAGCGCAGCAGGCCCTCCTGGTCGATCGGGGGGCCGCTGTAGGCGATCTGCACGCTGCCCCAGTCCGGCTGCCCCGTGACCAGGCAGTTGCTCTTGAGCAGGTCACTGGTCAGCACCTCCTGCACCGGCGGCTGCTCGGCGTCGGCGCGCAGCAGTTCGGGCGCCGGCTGGTAGTGGGTGCATTCCACGTCCAGGCGGTCCAGACTCAGACCAGGCAGCGGTCGCACGGCCTCCGCCCCCCATTCGTGCGGCAGGCGCAGGCGCACACCGACGCTGCCGGTCCGCTCGCTGCCGCGCCACAAGGCTTGGGCCAAGTCGGCGCGCAGCCGCTCGCGCACCTGCTCGGCATCGCCAAAGCGCGTCTGGTTGAAGCTGTTCAGGTAGAGCTTGAACGACTTGCTCTCGATCAAGCAGGGCGTCTCGGCCGGGATGGTGAAATGCGCCAGCGCCACCTGCGGTTTGCCCCGGTCGTTGAGCCAGCTCAGCTCGAACGCCGTCCACAGATCGGCCCCAGTGAACGGTGGGGGGCTGGAGATTCCGATCTCGGCGCGCTTCGGGGCGCGCGGCAGCGGGCACAGCAGCGTGGGGTCGTAGGTGTCGGTGTATGCAGTCGGGCGGCCCAGCGGGGAGCTGGCCAAGCCGGACCGGTCGTCGAGGCCAGCGGGATCGACGGCAGGGATCGATGCGGTGGGATCGGCAGACATGGGCGCAGGGCAGAGTCCAGTGCAGCGGGCCAGCGCTAAGCGGTGAATTCACCTTCGCGCAGCCACTTGGTGGCCACCCATTTTTCCCCCTCCAGCACGGGGGCACCGCCGTGCAGGGTCCGGGTGGCCGGCTCCGGCCGGTCATAGGCAAAGAACACCGCGTGCCCGCGCTGCGGCATGACTTCCAACCCGACGTCAGGGAAGACCGTCCCACCGCCGCGCACCGGCTCGTTCAGATACATGACGATGGTGGCCACGCGCTGCCCACCGCGTTCGCAGATGCGGGGGGTGCCAGCCGCATGGGGGTCGAAATAATCGTAGTGCGGCTTGTATTCGGCCCCCGGACCATAGCGCAGCACCTGCAAACCCTCGCCGTTTTCCACCGGCCAGTGCACCAGCCGGCTCAGGCGTGCCTCGATGCGCTGGATCAGCGGCGTCTCGCCGCGGCGGAAGAACATGCCGTCGCTGGTGCGATCCGCGTTGAGCTCCTCTGCGCCGGTGCGGGTCTGGACCGTGCGGGAGCGCTTGAGACGCGGCTGGGCGGCCTGGATCAGCGCGTCGCACTCCTCGGCCGACAGCAGGTTGCCCAGCACCGTCAGGCGCGGACAACGCAGGCTGACGTGCACGGTCACCACCCGGTCCCCCAGGTCGATGGCGCGCGGCGAACCAGACAGATCCAGGCCTGGCCGGGCCGCGGTGCAGGTGACAGCCGCGGGTGCCGCGGCACTCCGAGCGGCCGCTGCACCCAGATGTGCTTGCAGCGCCGACTCCATCGCGTCCAGCGCGACGGACTCTTGCCAGCCGGCCTGGAGCATGGCCTGCAACACCGATTCGGGCGTGCAGCCGGCCTGCGCCTGCTGCACGATCCAAGCACGCAACTCGGGGGTGATGGTCTGGCTCATCACGCCGCAGTGTAGCGCGCGGCGCGCCGCCATCAAGCGCGTGCGTCGCGCCGAAACACCAGCCGCTCGGGGGTGGAGACTTCGTGGGCAAAGCGATAACCCTCGCTGTCGAAGCCTTTGAGTGCCTCGACGTCGGCGGCACGGTGCAGCGCGGCCCAGCGCGTCATCAGGCCGCGCGCGCGCTTGGCCAGGAAGCTGACCACCTTGTAGCCGCTGCCGCGCCGCTCCTCGAACACGCAGGAGACGACGCGCGCACGCAGCGCCTTGGGGTCGACGGCCTTGAAGTACTCCTCGCTCGCGAGATTCACCACGATACCGTCGTCTTCCCCCGCGCGCTGCGACAGATACTCTGCGATGCGCGCCCCCCAAAACTGATACAGGTTGCGCCCGCGCGGTGTGGTCAGGCGTGTGCCCATCTCCAGCCGGTACGGCTGCATCCAGTCCAGCGGTCGCAACACGCCATACAGGCCGCTGAGGATGCAGACATGGCGCTGCAACCAATCCAGGTCGTCCGCCCCCAGGCTGCGCGCATCCAGCCCCTCGTAGACATCGCCGTTGAAGGCCAGGATCGCCTGCTTGCTGTTGTGCGGGCCGAATTCGGGCTGCCACGCTTGGTAGCGGGCCACGTTGAGCTGCGCCAGCGCGTCGCTCAAATCCATCAGCGCGGCCACCTCCTGCGGCGACTTCTGGCGCAGGATCGCGATCAGCTC
>CALEDU010000156.1 GCA_937949455.1 uncultured Tepidimonas sp.
CGTGCCGCGCTTTTGTACCGCGAACAGCGCTGTCAACACCACCAGGGTAACCGGCACCACGAAGCGCTCCAGTCCCGGGGCGGCGACTTCCAGGCCCTCCACGGCCGAGAGCACTGAAATGGCGGGTGTGATGATGCCGTCGCCAAAAAAGACGGCAGTACCGAAGATGCCGATGGAAAGCAGCCACCGACGCAGGCGTGGGCGGTTCTCCACCGCCATCGAGGCCAGCGCGAGCATGGCCACCAGTCCCCCCTCGCCGTTGTTGTCGGCCCGCAGGATCAGCGTCACATACTTGAGCGAGACGATGATCGTCAGCGTCCAAAACACCAGCGACAGAATGCCGAAGATGTTTTCGGGCGTGACCGCGAGATTGCCGTGGGTGAAGACCTCTTTGAGTGCGTACAGCAGACTGGTGCCGATGTCGCCGTACACGACGCCGAGCGCGCCGAGCGTCAGCGCCGCCAGTTTGGAGCCGTCGGTCGCGGAAGAGGAGGGGTGCGCCAAAGGTCGCCGGGATGGTTGCGGGGCCACCATTGTGCGCCTGTCCCGCCACGGGCGCTGCGGACTGTTGCGCTGCAGCAACGGCGACCGCCCGGCGGTCGGTCCATGAGGGATCAGTTGTAGGTGCGAGCGTCCTCGATGACCTTGCCATCGTTGGGCAATGCACCGATGGTCAGCAGCTCAACGTCGCCACGCAGCTTGGTCACGTCGCGCAGCGACTCCTGCAGCGCGTGTTTCAGCGCCTCTGACGGGGTGTCGGTTTCGGCGCGCAGCAGCATCTGGTCGTCGGCCATGCGGCCGCTGACCACCAGCCGGGCGCGCCGCACCTCGGGGTGGCGGCGCAGCACTTCGGCCACCTGCGAGGGATGGACGAACATGCCCTTGATCTTGGTGGTCTGGTCCGCGCGCCCAAGCCAGCCGCGAATGCGGGTGTTCGTGCGGCCCGTTGGGCAGGGCCCCGGCAGCACCGCCGACAGGTCACCCGTGCCAAAGCGGATGAGCGGATAGTCGGGATTGAGCGCCGTGACCACCACCTCGCCGACCTCGCCCTCGGGCACGGGGTCGTCGGTCCCAGGGCGCACGATCTCCAGAATCACGCTTTCATCCAGAACCAGCCCTTCGCGAGCCGAGGTCTCGTAGGCGATCAGACCGACATCGGCCGTCGCGTAGGCCTGATAAGCCGCGATGCCGCGCTCGGCCAGCCAGTCGCGCAGACTGGGCGGGAAGGCCTCGCCAGACACCAGAGCCTTGCGGATGGGCAGGCGCACGCCCGCGGCCTCGGCTTTTTCCACGAGGATGCGCAGAAAGCTCGGCGTGCCGCAGTAGCCCACCGGCTTGAGATCCATGATGGCGGCGAGCTGCTGCTCGGTGTTGCCCACGCCGCCGGGGAAAACCGCGCAGCCGATCGCTTGTGCACCGGCTTCCATGATCCACGCACCAGGCGTGAGGTGGTAGCTGAAGGCGTTGTGGATCAGATCGCCAGCCTCGAAGCTGGCGGCGGTGAGCGCCCGGGCGCTGCGCCAGTAGTCGGTGCCTTCGCCTTCGGGTTCGTAAATGGGGCCGGGCGACTGAAAGACGCGCCGCGCCCCGCGCGCCCGCAATAGCCCGCGCCAGCCGATCGTGGACAGCCCCGCGAAGGGGTCGCCGCCGGCCGCACGGCTGGCGTGCTGATGTTCCATCAGGTCGTGTTTGCGCAGCACGGGCAGGCGCGCCAATTCGGCGCGCGTGGTGACGCGCGCCGGATCCACCTGGGCCAGGCGCTCGGCCCAGGCGATGCTGTGCGCGCGCGCATGGGAGATGAGTCCGGGCAGGGCGGCAAAGAGGGCGGCCTCGCGCTCGGCGGCAGGGCGGGTTTCGAGCGAATCGTGGAAAGTGGGCATGGTGAACGAACTGCGCAGCGATGGAATTCGGGACAGGGTGGTTGTCAGGCCAGCCAGCGCTTGCGGCGCTTGTAGCTCTTGACGTCGCGAAAGCTCTTGCGCTCGCCGCCACCCATGCCGAGGTAGAACTCTTTGACGTCTTCGTTGTGGCGCAGGTCCTGCGCGGCGCCGTCCATGACGATGCGGCCAGACTCCATGATGTAGCCGTAGTTGGCGTAGCGCAGCGCCATGTTGGTGTTTTGCTCGGCGATCAGGAAGCTGACCTTTTCTTTTTGGTTGAGGTCCTTGACGATCTCGAACACCTCTTCGACGATCTGCGGTGCCAGCCCCATCGATGGCTCGTCCAGCAGCACGACGCTGGGGTTGGCCATCAGGGCGCGGCCGATCGCGCACATCTGCTGCTCGCCGCCGGAGGTGTAGGCAGCCTGGCTGGTGCGGCGCGTCTTCAGGCGCGGGAAGTAGGTGTAGACCTTGTCCAGGTTGGCGGCGATCTCGCCCTTGTCTGTGCGCGTGTAGGCACCGGTCAGCAGGTTTTCTTCGATCGTCAGGTGGGCGAAGCAGTGCCGTCCCTCCATGACCTGCACCACGCCTCGTTTGACCAGGTCGGCGGGCGTGAGGTTTTCGATGCGCTCGCCGCGCAGCTCGATCGAGCCCTTGGTGACCTCCCCGCGCTCGCCCTTGAGCAGGTTGGAGATGGCGCGCAGGGTCGTGGTCTTGCCAGCGCCATTGCCGCCCAGGATGGCGGCGATCTGGCCCTCGGCGAGCTGCAGCGAGACGCCCTTGAGCACGAGGATGACGTGGTTGTAGATGACCTCGATGCCGTTGACGGTGAGGACGGGTGCGGGTGTCGTCATGGGGTGACCTCGGTAACGTGGCTGGGTGCGCAAGCACCACCCGTCAGCGCCGCGGACCGACGCTGGCGGGTGGTGGTGGGGGCTGTGGAGCGCCTGCCCCCACCACGAGGGGCGGCGTGGACCGACCGCCCCCCTTCGCCCGGACCATCAGGACTGGCAGTCCTGCGGCGTGCGGCGCTCGATCTTCTTCTCGGCGGCGTACTTGTCGGCCGCGGCGCGCACCATCGGCTTGATGATCTGCTCGTCCGCCTGGTACCAGTCGCTGGTGAACTCCCACTTGCTGCCGTTCCAGGTGTGGATGCGGGCCCAGGCCGCGCCCATGTGGTCCTGGCAGCTCGTTGAAATCGGCCGCATCACACCCTTGAAGCCCAGCGCGTCGAGTTTGGCCTGCGTCAGGTTCAGGTTTTCCAGGCCCCAGCGCACCTGCTCGCCGGTCATGACCTTGCCCTTGCCGAAGCGCTCTTGCGCACGGCGCACGCCCTCGATCGCCAGCATGGCGCTCATCGCCCCGCGCACATACAGCACCGAGCCGACCTCATCCTTGGGGCCCGTGCCCTGGCCCTTGCCGTGCACCTTCTGCAGAATTTCCTTGATGAAGGGGGCGTTGGGCTCGGCACCGTGCTGCATGGTGACGGCGTTGTAACCCTTGGCGCCTGCGCCGATGTCCTTGACATCCGGCTCGGCCCCGGCCCACCAGACCCCGTAAATCTTGTCGCGCGGGTAGCCGACGGCTTGCGCCTCTTTGAGCAGGGTGGAGTTCATCACCCCCCAGCCCCAGTTGATCACGTAGTCGGGGCGCTGTTGACGGATTTGCAGCCAGGTGGACTTCTGTTCCACGCCCGGGTGCGGCACCGGCAGCAGCGACAGCTGGTAGCCGTGCATCGCGGCACGCTCCTGCAGGATGGGGATGGCCTCTTTGCCGAACGGGCTGTCGTGGTAGACCAAAGCGATCTTCTTGCCCTTGAGCTTGTCGAAGCCGCCTTCCTTCTTGGCGATGTGCTGGATGATCACGTCGCCCGCGACCCAGTAGGTGCCCGCGAGCGGGAAGTTCCACTTGAAGACGCCGCCGTCCTGCGATTCGCTGCGGCCGTAGCCGGCGGTGATGAGCGGGATCTTGTCCACAGGGGCTTTTTCGGTCAGCGCGAAGGTGATGCCAGTGGACAGCGGCTGGAACATGGTGGCGCCGCCGTTTTTGCCCTTGAGGCGCTCGTAGCACTCGACACCACGGTCGGTTGCGTAGCCGGTATCGCACTCCTCCCAACTCACCTTGACGCCGTTGATGCCGCCGCGGGCGTTGGTGAGCTTGAGGTAGTCCACGAAGCCGTTCGCCCAGGGCACGCCGTTGGGGGCGTAGGCCCCGGTGCGGTACACCAAGACGGGAAAGAATTGCTCCTTGGCCTGCGCGTAGGCGGCGGTGCCGACCAGCGCACTGGACAAGACGGCAGTCGCTGCCGCGGCAGCAAGGATCACGGGGCGTAGCTTCATGGTCTGTCTCCTAGGATGGTTGAAGCACGGGTGGGGAAATCGATGATCAATGGGGGAACGGCCAGATGCGCAGCTTCTGTTTGCCGACGCTCCACAGCTTGGCCAGACCGTGGGGTTCGACGATCAGGAACCACACGATCAGGGCTCCGAAAATCATGTATTCGGCATGGGACACTGCCGCGGTCGAGACGTCCATCCCGAACAACCCGCCCAACCAGGGCAGGAATTGGTTGAGGAAGATGGGCAACACGACGATGAAGGCCGCGCCGAAGAAGCTGCCCATGATCGAGCCCAGGCCGCCGATGATGACCATGAACAGCAGTTGGAATGAGCGATCGATCGAGAAGGCCGCCGGCTCCCACGAACTCAGGTGGATGAAGCCCCACAGCGCGCCGGCCACACCAACGATGAAGGAGCTGACCGCGAACGCCGACAGCTTGGCGTACACCGGGCGGATGCCGATCACGGCCGCAGCCACATCCATGTCGCGGATGGCCATCCACTCGCGCCCAATGGCAGAGCGCACGAGGTTTTTGGCCAGCAGAGCAAACAGCACCACGAAGCCCAGGCAGAAGAGGTATTTTTCGACGGGGGTATCGATCTGCCAGCCCAGTACACTCAGGTTGGACACCGACACCGAGCCCGACGGGTTGTTGTTGGTGAACCAGCCGATGCGCAAAAAGGCCCAGTCGGTGAAGAACTGTGCGGCGAGTGTGGCCACCGCCAGGTACAGTCCCCTGACGCGCAGGCTTGGAATGCCGAAGAGTATCCCCACGACCGTGGCGCACAGCCCACCGATGAGCAGTGCGGCGATCAGCGGCATGCCCTCGAAGCGCACATAGGCGTTGTAGGCCATGTAGGCGCCGACCGCCATGAAGGCTCCCGAGCCGAGCGAGATTTGGCCGCAGTAGCCGACCAGGATGTTGACCCCGATGGCGGCCAGCGAGAGGATCAGGAACGGGATCAGGATGGCGCGAAACAGGTACTCATCCGCCAACAGCGGCACGCCGATGAAGGCAAAGGCGACCAGGGCGAGGATGGCCCAGCGGTCTTGCGCGATCGGGAAGATCTGCTGATCCGCGCGGTAGCTGGTTTTGAACTGTCCGTTTTCTCTGTAGAACATGATTCCTTACCTCAGACGCGGTCGATGATCTTTTCGCCGAACAGGCCCTGGGGACGGAACAGCAGGAATATCAATGCCAGGACGTAGGCAAACCAGATTTCGATGCCGCCGCCGACCAAGGGTCCGAGATAGACCTCGGAGAGCTTTTCGCCCACACCGATGATGAGGCCGCCGACGATGGCACCCGGCACTGAGGTCAGTCCGCCGAGGATGATGACCGGCAGCGCCCGCAAGGCGATGGTGGTGAGGGAGAACTGCACCCCGAGCTTGGAGCCCCAGATCATCCCGGCGACCAGCGCCACGACACCGGCCACGCACCACACGATCACCCAGATGCGGTTGAGCGGGATGCCGATGGACTGCGCGGCCTGATGGTCGTCGGCCACCGCGCGCAGGGCACGGCCCGTGGCGGTCTTTTGGAAGAACAGCGACAGCGCCGCCACCAGCAAGGCCGCGATGCCTGCGGCGATCAGGTCCTCTTGGTTGAGCAGGATGCCGCCTTCGAACATGTCCTCCAGGATGAAGATCGGGTCCTTGGGCATGCCGATGTTGATCTGGTAGATGTCACTGCCGAAGAGGGTCTGCCCGGCGCCGTCGAGGAAGTAGGTGATGCCCAGGGTGGCCATCAACAGCGTCGCGCCTTCCTGGTTGACGAGGTGGCGCAGGACCAGCGCTTCGACCAGCCACGCCACCACGAACATCAACAGTGCGGCCACGGCAAACGCCAGCAGGTTGGCCAGCAGCAGGCTCTCGAAGCCCAACCAGCGCGGCAGCCACTCCGAAAAGCGCGCCATCGCCAGCGCGGCAAACAGCACCATCGCGCCCTGCGCAAAATTGAACACACCGGAGGCTTTGAAGATCAGCACGAAGCCGAGCGCCACCAGCGAATACAGCATGCCGGCCATCAGGCCGCCGAAGAGGGTTTCCAGAAAAAATCCCATGTCCGTGGCTCCTCAGTGGCTCGTGCCCAGGTAGGCGCGGATGACATCTTCGTTGTTGCGCACCTCGTCGGGCGTGCCGTCGCCGATCTTCTTGCCGTAGTCCAGCACGACGACGCGGTCGGAGATGTCCATCACCACGCCCATGTCGTGCTCGATGAGCACGATGGTGGTGCCGAATTCGTCGTTGACGTCGAGGATGAAGCGGCACATGTCCTGCTTTTCCTCGACGTTCATGCCCGCCATGGGCTCGTCGAGCAGCAGCACCTGCGGCTCCATCGCGAGGGCTCGGCCCAGGTCCACGCGCTTTTGCAGGCCATAAGGCAGTTGGCCCACGGGGGTTTTGCGGTAGGCCTGGATTTCCAGAAAATCGATGATGCGCTCCACCACCTCGCGCTGCGCGATTTCTTCGCGTTCGGCTGGGCCAATGCGCAGCGCTTGCAGCAAGAGGTTGCACTTCATGCGCAAGTTGCGCCCAGTCATGATGTTGTCCAGCACGCTCATTCCTTTGAACAAAGCCAGGTTCTGAAAAGTGCGCGCGATACCCATTTCGGCCACCTGGCGGCTGTTCATGTGCTTGAACGTTTGGCCACGAAAAGTAATCGATCCTTCCTGCGGCGCGTAGACGCCGTTGATGCAGTTGAGCATGGAGCTCTTGCCCGCGCCGTTGGGGCCGATGATGGCGCGGATTTCGTGCTCCCGGACGTTGAACGAGATGTCGGTCAGCGCCTTGACGCCGCCGAATCGCAGGCTGATGTTCTGGACGTCGAGGATGACGTCACCGATTTGTTTGTGAGCCATGGGGCATCCTGAAAGGGCGAAGTGCCGTCGGGCGCGTCCTTTAGGCCGCGGCCTTGAGGGGGGCGAAAGTCTTGGCGTCTGCGATCCGCAGGGTCGCACTGATTTGGCCGGTGCGGCCGTCCTCGAACTTGACCTGGGTCTGGATGTACTGCTCGGTCTTGCCGCCGTACAGCGCCTCGACGAGCACGCCGTATTTCTCGCCGATGAAGCCGCGGCGGACCTTGTTGGTGCGTGTCAGCTCGCCGTCATCGGCGTCGAGCTCCTTGTGCAGGATCAGGAAGCGATGGATCTGGCTGCCCGACAACATTTGGTCGCGGCTGAGGTCGGCGTTGACCTTCTCGACGCACTCCTGGATCAGGGTGTACACCTCGGGCTTGCCGGCCAGATCGGTGTAGCCGGCGTAGGGCAGGCCGCGTCGTTCGGCCCAGTTGCCTACGGCGTCGAAGTCGATATTGATCATTGCGCAGACCTTGTCGCGCCCGTCGCCAAAGGCCACCGCCTCCTTGATGTACGAGAAGAATTTGAGTTTGTTTTCGACGTACTTGGGCGCAAACATGGCGCCGTCGTTGGGCCCCCCCTTGAGGCGCCCCACGTCCTTGACGCGGTCGATGATCTTCAGGTGCCCGGAGTGGTCGATGAAGCCAGCGTCGCTGGTGTGGTACCAGCCGTCGGCATCCAGCACCTCGGCGGTGGCCTTGGGGTTTTTGTAGTACTCCTTGAGCAGCCCGGGCGAGCGCACCAGGATCTCGCCCTGCTCGGACAGCTTGATTTCCACCCCCTCACAGGGCACGCCGACCGTGTCGGCCTTGACCTCGTGGTCGGGTTGCAGGCAGACGAACACGGCGGTTTCGGTGGAGCCGTATAGCTGCTTGAGGTTGATGCCGATCGAGCGATAGAAAGTGAACAGATCCGGGCCGATGGCTTCGCCAGCCGTGTACGCCACCCGCACGCGCGAGAAGCCGAGCGTGTTGCGCAGCGGGCCGTAGATCAGGAGGTCGCCCAGCGCATACAGCAGCCGGTCACCCAAACCAACCGGCTTGCCATCCATCAACGACGGACCGACGCGGCGCGCCACGTCCATGAAAATGTGGAACAGTTTGCGCTTGAGGGGGCCGGCGTCTTCCATACGGATCATCACGCTGGTCAGTAGCCCCTCGAATACACGCGGCGGCGCGAAGTAGTAGGTCGGCCCGATTTCCTTCAGGTCGATCATTACGGTGTTGGTGGACTCGGGGCAGTTGACCACATAGCCACAGGCCAGCCACTGCGCATAGCTGAAGATGTTTTGCCCGATCCAGGCCGGCGGCAGATAGGCCAGTACCTCTTCCTTCTCGGTCAGTTGGTCGAACTTGGCACCGACTTCGGCGCGGTTGAGTAGCGTAAAGTGGGTGTGCACCACGCCCTTGGGATTGCCGGTGGTGCCCGAGGTAAAGAACATCGCCGCGACATCGTCCGGACGGGCTTTTTCCACCTCTACCTGAAAGAAATCGGGGTGCTCCTGGCAAAACACGGCGCCTGCAGCCTCGATTTCCTTCAGCCCCGCCAAGCCGGGCTCGTCGTAGTTGCGCAGGCCGCGCGGGTCGTCGAACAGGATGTGCGCCATTTGCGGGCACTGCGGCCGAATCTCCAACATCTTGTCGACCTGCTCCTGGTCTTCCACGATGGCGAAGCGCACCTCGGCGTTGTTGATCGGAAAGACGCATTCGGCCGCCACCGCGTCCTGGTACAGCGGCACCGGGATGGCACCGAGCGACTGCGTGGCCAGCATGGAGGCGTACAGACTAGGGCGGTTGGCCCCGATCACCACCAGGTGTTCTCCCCGTTGCAGGCCAAGCTGGTGCAGACCGGCGGCGATGTGCCGCACCCGATCCAGCATCTGGCGCCAGGTGGTCGTTTGCCAGATGCCATATTCTTTCTCGCGCATGGCGGGCGCATCGGGGCGCGCACTCGCGTGCTGAATCAGCAAGCGGGGAAATGTCGTTTGCATACAGGCTCCTCTGCCGCAGCGGCCGTGTGTGCACGAGGCGATGCCGCTAGATAGGGACAAATGTACGGGTATGTTTGACGTTATTCTGTCCGCCCGTTGACAATATAGGGGTTGCCCTGACTGGGACTTTCCCTAGGTGCTTGGGGGAGCGGGAGGGTGCGGGCGAACAATGGCGACACCACAGTGTGGAGTTTGAAGGATCACCGTGAGCCAAGCCCATCGACTGCGGCAGCGCGCCCGCGCCCTGAGCGCTGTTGAACTGGACAGCATCCCCTGGATCGGGTCGCTGGAGGGGGCCGAGCGGGAGCGGGCGCAGGCCGCACTCGTGGTCAGCGAGGCAGAGCCGGGGGACTTCATCTGCCGCGTTGGCCGACCCGTGACCTATTGGTTTGGTCTGATCGACGGTCTGCTCAAGATGAGCAACGAC
>CALEDU010000157.1 GCA_937949455.1 uncultured Tepidimonas sp.
CGCATGCAGGCGCTGCAGGATGCGGTGGACCGGGTGGCATCCATGTTCGATGATGTGCGCCATTCGGCCCAAGAGCAAACCCAGGGTGTGTCGCAGATCGCCGAGGCGATTGCCAACCTCGACTCGATCACGCAGCAAAACGCGGCCATGGTCGAGCAACTGGCCGCTGCAGCCCTGTCTTTGGATGAGCAGGTGCAGACCGTGCACAGCTCGATCCGCGTCTTTCGCCTCACGCCGCAAGACAAGCTGCTGGTCAAGGAGGATGCGGTGGCTTTGCGCAAAGTCATGGCGGCCAAAGCCGATCCGGATCAACTGGATTTCGACGGCGCGATCAAGGCCCACCAGCAATGGCGCATCAAGCTGCGCAATGCCATCCTCAGAGGCGAAAAACTCGATGTGGCCACGATTCGCCGGGACGATTGCTGCGCAGTGGGCAAGTGGATCTATGGTGCGGGCGGCCGACAGTACGGACACTTGCCGTTGTTTTCGCAGCTGGTCGAGCAGCACAAACATTTCCACCAAGAGACAGGCAAAGTGGCCGAGCTCGTCAACGCCGGCAAGGTGGAGGAAGCCAACCGGCTCTTGCAGGGCGATTCGCCGTTCATCCGCGCCGGCCGCGCCGTGGTCGATACCTTGCAAAAAATGAAGGCCGCTGTTTCGAGCGCGATCAAATCGGCGCACATTCAGCAACGCACCCAGGTGGGCACCGCGCCGAAGGCGTTGCCGTCATCGGGCCGCGCTGCCCCCCGATCTGCCACCGCGGCCAAACCCAGCACTGCCACAGCCCAAGCGGCAGCAGCCGGTGAAGACGGCGATTGGGAGACATTTTGAATCCAGCGCCCCACGCTGGGCACCAGCGGCTCGGGCAGCACCAGCCAGCCCAGCCGCCAGCCCGTCAGGCCAAAGTATTTGGAGACGCTGTTGACACTCATCACCTCATCTCCGAGCGCCAGCGCCGCCGCTTATACTGGGTCACCTGCATGATGAGGAACGGCGCTGTCGCCTGGGGGGCAAAACTGGGGTCATTTGCCGATGCAGAAGCGGGAAAAAATCACGCCCAGCAGATCATCGGCACCGAAGGTGCCGGTGATCGTGCCCAGCGCCTCGTGGCCAAGGCGCAGCTCCTCGGCCAGCAATTCCAGCGCGGGTGCGGGGCTGTCGAGCAGCGTCTGCGCAGCCAGCAAATGCGCGCGCATCCGGTTCAGCGCGTCCACATGTCGTTGGCGCGCGCTAAACAGCCCTTCGGGCGTGTGCCCACCCCAGCCCACGGCGCGCAGCAGCCGCCCGCGCAGGTCCGGCAGCCCCGTGCCGGTGCGTGCCGACAGGACGATGGCGTTGGTGCCGCTGGGCAGGGCGGCCGCCTCGGCGGCGTCGGCCTTGTTCCAGACGTCGAGTACGGGCACCCGCGGCGGCAAGCGGCTGCTCAGGCGCTCGCGGATCGCGGCATCGGCCTGTCGGTAGCCCGGGTCCGCAGCGCGCGTCAGGTCGTGCACGAACAGCACGGCATCCGCCGCCTCGATGCGCTGCCACGCCCGCTCGATGCCGATGCGCTCCACCTCGTCCACCTCCGCGCCGTCGCGCAGGCCGGCGGTGTCGATGATGTGCAGCGGCACGCCCTCGATCTGGATGGTCTGCTGCACCACGTCGCGGGTGGTGCCAGCAATGGGCGTGACGATGGCCAGCTCCGCCTCGGCCAGCGCATTGAGCAGCGAGCTTTTGCCCGCATTGGGCTGGCCGGCGATGACGACCTGCATGCCCTCGCGCAGCAGCGCGCCCTGGCGGGTGCGCAGCAGCACCTCGTCCAGCCGCGCCTGTAGCCGCTGCAGTTGGCCGGCCGCATCCGACTGTTGCAAAAAGTCGATGTCTTCCTCGGGAAAGTCCAGCGTTGCCTCCACCAGCATGCGCAGCTGGACCAGATCGTCGCGCAGCGCCTGCACCGCTTGCGAAAATGCGCCACTGAGCGATCGGCTGGCGCTGCGGGCGGCCGCTTCCGTGCTGGCGTCGATCAGGTCGGCCACCGCTTCGGCCTGCGCCAGGTCGAGCTTGCCGTTGAGGAAGGCGCGTTCGGTGAACTCGCCCGGCTGCGCCAGCCGCAGGCTCGGCAGGCGCGGCCGGCCGCTGGCGGGGTCGGTCTCCTGGGCGGCCTGCAGACAGCGTGCCAGCAACAATTGCAGCAGCACCGGCCCGCCGTGGGCCTGCAGTTCCAGCACATCCTCGCCCGTGTAGGAGTGCGGGGCCGGAAACCACAGCGCCAGCCCGTGGTCCAGGGCGGTGCCGTCGGCGGCCAGAAACGGCCCGTAGTGGGCATGGCGGGGCCGCAGGCTGCGGCCGAGCAGCGCCGGCATCAGCGGGGCCAGCCCGCGCCCCGACAGCCGCACGATGCCCACGGCCCCTCGGCCGGGTGCCGTGGCAATCGCCACGATGGGGTCATGGTGCCGGGGCAGCATCCCCTTACTTGAACTGGGGCAGGTACAACTTCAGCGGCACGCCCATCGAGTGGTTGATGTACGCCTGCTGGGCGATCGTCAGCACGTTGTTGACGATCCAGTACAGCACCAGACCGGCCGGGAAGAAAAAGAACATCACGCTGAAGATCAAGGGCATCAGCCACATCAGCTTGGCCTGCAGCGGATCGGGCGGCAGCGGGTTGAGCGCGGTCTGCACCAGGGTGCTCAGGGCCATGACGATGGGCAAGACATAGTACGGATCCGGCGAGGACAGATCGACGATCCAGCCGATCCAGGGGGCGTTGCGCATCTCCACGCTGGCCAGCAGCACCCAGTACAGCGCAATGAAGACGGGGATCTGGATCAGGATCGGGAAGCAGCCGCCCAGCGGGTTGACCTTCTCCTCGCGGTAGAGCTTCATCATCTCCTGCTGCATGAGCTGGGGGTTGTTCTTCAGGCGCTCGCGCATCTCCATGATGCGCGGGTGGATCGCCTTCATCTTGGCCATGCTGCGGTAAGCGCTGGCGTTGAGCCCATAAAACGCGGCCTTGATCAGCACCACCAGCGCGACGATCGCCCAGCCCCAGTTGCCCACCAGGCCGTGGATCTTTTCCAGCAGCCAATACAGCGGTTTGGCCAGGATGGTCAGCCAGCCGTAGTCCTTGACCAGCTCCAGCCCGGGCGCGATGGCTTCCAGAACTTTTTCTTCCTGCGGCCCGACGTAGAGCTGCGAGGCCATCGACTGCATCGCTCCCGGTGCGACGGTCATGTTTGGCCCAATCTGGCCGACTGCGTACAGGTTGTCCACTTTGCGCACGAAGTTCTCGCGCTCCACACCCGCGGGTATCAGCCAAGCACTGGTGAAATAATGCTGCACCATGGCCACATAGCCATCCGGTGCCTGGCGCTGGATGTCGATCTTGCCCTTGTCGATGTCGGCGAACTCGACCTTTTGGTACTTGGCGGCTTCGCTGTAGACCGCAGGGCCCGTAAAAGTGGAGTAGAAGGGCGTTTCGCTGCCCGCTTTCAAGCCGTCGCGCACGAGCTGCTGGTACACCCGCGCCTGGACCGGGGTGTCGCCGATGTTGCGCGCTTCGTACTGCACATCGATCAAGTAGCTGTGGCGGTGCAGGGTGTAGGTCTTGCTCAGCACCAGGCCGCCCTGCGGCTCGGACTCGAAGCGCAACACCAGCCGGTCCTGGCCGTCTGCCAGGGCGATGGAGCCGGTGCCGGCCGGCTCGACCAGCCGCATGGGGGTTTTGTGCGTCGGCAGGCCGCCTTGCCCGACCAGCCCACTCTGGGCGACGTAGATGCGCCCCCCTTCGGTCGTCAGCAGCTCCAGCGGCGTGAAGGACTTTTGCAGGGCCTTGCCTGTCTCGGCCGCGTGTTTGAGCAGCCGGGCCCCTACGAGCGACGCGCCTTCGCTGTCCAAGGTCAGCTCGAACACATCGGTGCGCACCGTGTGGCGCTGACGCACAACCGGGGTAGCGGCTGGGGCCGGTACGCCGGATGCGCCGGATGCGTCAGATGCCGCGGGGGCGGTGGCCGTCGGTGTCGGCACCTCGGTGCCGGACGCGGCGGCCGCTGGCGCCGCCGTCTTGGGCGGGGTGCCCGACGGGAAGAAGGTGGCGGGCTGCCCGTTGTGGATTTGCCAACGATCCCACAGCAGGATCATCGAGAAACCAAAGATCACCCACAGGATGGATCGGCGAATGTCGCTCATGACGGGGGGGTGTGTTGTTGGAGAGGGAACAGCCGTGGACGCACGGCAGGGACCGGATCATGCCCGCCGTCGCACCACGGATGACAACGAGCCAGCCGGCACAGGGTCAGGTAACTGCCGGCCCCGGCACCGTGGCGCTGCAAAGCCTCGAGCGCGTAGGCCGAGCAAGAAGGCGTGAAGCGGCAACTGGATCCCAGCCAGGGACTAAGCAGCAGGCGGTAGCCTTGCACCATGCCGATCAACACCCGTTGTGGCAGGCGGGCACACCACCGCCCCAAGCGGCGCAGGGCGGGCATGTGGATGCGCGGGACGGTGCAGCGGCTCATCGGGGGCGTCATGGGGTGTCGGGCCGTTGCCCTTCGGCACTGGCGGCCAGGCGCTGTCGCAGGCGGGGGCCCATCAATTGCAAGAGCTCCTGCCGCACCGCGCGGCGCAGCGCTGGGGAGGTGGCGCTGGGGAACTCCGTGGTCGGGAAAGCCCGCTTCAATCGCACTACCCAAGCCCCTGCCGGCAACGGCTGCTCGCGCTCGACGGCATAGATCTGGCGCTTGAGCGCATTGCGCGTGACCGCGCGTCGTGCCCAGCGCTTGGGCACGACGACCCCCAGCCACGTGCCGCAGCCGGGGAACAACGGTGCCCCACGCGGGCCAAGCTGCGGCGCGGTGGGGATGCCATGCAGCGCAAAATGGGCGCTGTGCACCAGAGCAGGACTGGAGAGCACGGCCTGAAATTGCGCGCGTTGGCGAAGGCGGTGCGCCGCTGCGCCCCGCGGCGCGGCCGGCAGGGACGACTCGGGCACCGAGACGTCAGACGGCCAGGCGCTTGCGGCCCTTGGCGCGGCGTGCATTGATCACGGCGCGACCGCCACGGGTCTTCATGCGGACCAGGAAACCATGGGTGCGCGCGCGACGGATTTTGGAGGGTTGATAGGTGCGTTTCATGGGTGAGCCTGAGGGGAGTCTGCGAGGTTTGCTCGAGTAAACCCTAAATTATGGCAAAAACCATCACCGATGCCAACGCCCTCTGGGGTGGATGCGCCGCCAAGGGAAGGAAAAGTGGCCCATGAGTTCAAGCGGAGCCTGCCCGCATGTGGATAACTGACCCGCCCCGGCTACAATCAGGGCCTTGGCGGGGTGGTTGTCCATGTGCCGGATTCTGGTCCCGGGCGGGATGGTCCGAGCCGCGACACCTCCGTACCTGCCATCGATCGAATCCCCCCATCCATGAGTTCCCCGCGTTCCCTGTCCGAAGCGAACGCCGCTGCCCAGCGGGCCGGCCCGGCCGTCGCTGATCTGTGGTCGGCATGCATTGAGCGGCTGAGCCAAGAGCTGCCGGTCCAGCAGGTCAATACCTGGATTCGGCCGCTGGTCGCGCGTGTGGCGGACGACGGCTCGCGCGTGACGCTGGCGGTGGCCAACCGCTTCAAAATGGATTGGGTGCGCGCCCAATATGCCGGCAAGATCGGCGCGGCGTTGCAGGCGATCACCGGCCAGCCGGTCGCCGTGGAGCTGGTGCTCGCTTCACGCGAGGCTACCGTTACGCAGCGCTCCCCTGCATTCGGGGCAGCCGGCGCAGCAGGTGCGCGCGCTGCCGCAGCCCCGGCGCGCACCGAGCCGGTGTTTGCCGAATTGCCGCAGGCACCGGCGGCGGCCGAGTCGCCGCCGTCCGAGCACAAGCACCGACTCAACCCGGCGCTGACGTTTGCGACGCTGGTGGAAGGCTCTGCCAATCGCATGGCGCGCGCTGCAGCCATGCATGTGGCCGCCAGCCCTGGGCAGTTGTACAACCCGCTGTTCATTTACGGCGGTGTGGGCTTGGGCAAGACGCACCTGGTGCACGCCATCGGCAACCAATTGCTGGCCGAGCGGCCCGATGCCAAAGTGCTCTACATCCATGCCGAGCAGTTTGTCTCGGACGTGGTGAAGTCCTACCAGCGCAAAACCTTCGACGCCTTCAAGCAGCGCTACCACAATCTGGACCTGCTGCTGATCGACGATGTGCAGTTCTTTGCCAACAAGGACCGCACGCAGGAGGAATTCTTCAATGCTTTCGAGGCCTTGCTGGCCAAGAAGAGCCATATCGTGATGACCAGCGACACCTATCCGAAGGGGTTGACGGACATCCATGAGCGGTTGGTGTCGCGCTTCGATGCCGGGCTGACGGTGGCCATCGAGCCGCCGGAGTTGGAGATGCGCGTGGCCATCCTGATCAGCAAGGCGCAGGCCGAGGGTGCCACCATGCCCGAGGATGTGGCGTTTTTCGTCGCCAAGAATGTGCGCTCCAACGTGCGTGAACTGGAAGGCGCGCTGCGCAAGATCTTGGCCTATTCGCGCTTCAACCAGAAAGCGGTGTCGATTGCGCTGGCGCGCGAGGCGCTCAAGGATCTGCTCAGCATCCAGAACCGCCAAATCAGCGTCGAGAACATCCAAAAGACGGTGGCCGACTTCTACAAAATTAAGGTCGCCGACATGTACTCCAAAAAGCGGCCGGCCAACATCGCGCGGCCACGTCAGATCGCCATGTACCTGGCCAAGGAGCTGACGCAAAAGAGCCTGCCAGAGATTGGCGAGCTCTTTGGCGGGCGTGACCACACCACGGTGCTGCACGCGGTGCGCAAAATCGCCGCCGAGCGGCAGAACCAGCCCGAACTCAACCAGCAACTCCACGTGTTGGAGCAGACCCTGAAAGGCTGACACGCATGATCGTCTTGCAAGCGACCCAGGACCGGCTGCTGGCTGCCCTGCAGTCGGTGGCCGGCATCGTCGAGCGCCGCCACACCCTGCCGGTGCTCGCCAATGTGCTGATTCACCGCGCGGGGGCTGCGACCCAGCTCACCACCTCCGACCTGGAAATCCAGATCCGCACCACGGTCGATCTGGGCGGTGACGACGGCCAGTTCGCCACCACCGTCGGGGCGCGCAAGCTCATCGACATTTTGCGCACCTTGCCTGCGGACCAGAAGGTGACGCTGGAGTCCGCTGCGGGGCGGCTGCTGCTCAAGGCGGGCAAGAGCCGCTTTACCCTGCAGACCTTGCCGGCCGAGGATTTTCCGCTGGTGCAGGAGTCGCCCACCTTTGGGCCAGCATTCTCGGTGCCACAAAAGGTGCTCAAGGCGCTGCTGGGGCAGGTGTCGTTTGCCATGGCGGTGCAAGACATTCGCTACTACCTCAACGGCATTCTGTTCGTGGCCGAGGGGCGCACGCTGACGCTGGTGGCCACCGACGGCCACCGCTTGGCGCTGGCCAGCGCCGCGCTGGAGGTGGATGTGCCCAAGCAGGAGGTGATCCTGCCGCGCAAGACGGTGTTGGAGCTGCAGCGGCTGCTGTCGGACCAGGATGGTGCGATCGAGATGCGCTTTGCCGCCAACCAGGCCAAGTTC
>CALEDU010000158.1 GCA_937949455.1 uncultured Tepidimonas sp.
GCCACACAGGACATCGTCATCGATGCCTACCGCATCGAGATCGCAGCGCCCGAGCAGCAGGGGGTGCTATCGTCTGCCTACATTGCGGGCTATCGCATCGGCATGGTGGTGGCCGGTGCGGGGGTGCTGTTTTTGGCCGCGGCGTGGGGCTCGGCCAAGGGGGGGTACGACTACGGCGCGTGGGCGGCGGCCTATGCAGTGGCGGCGCTGGCCATGGTGACCGGCCTGGTGACCACGGTGCTGGTGCCAGAGCCCAGCCATCCCGTCGCCGAGGCACCCACCCCCGCAGGCGAGCATGCCCGCTTGTTGCTGGTGTTTGCCTTGGCGGTTGCCGTGTTCGTCGGGGTGTTCTGGTCCCTGGGGATGGTGGGCACCGCGTGGGGCGTGGGGGCGCTGGGGCCATTGCCGACCTTGGCCTGGGAGGGGGTGCGTCTGGCCATGGCGCTGGGGGCAGCCTTTGCCACGGGTGCGCTGCTGGTGCGCGCAGGGGTGGCCAGCCGGGTGGCCGCGCGGCAGACCTGGGTCGAGCCGGTGCGGGCGTTTTTCGTGCGCCATGGCTGGGCGGATGCGACGCTGCTGCTGGCCGTCATCGGGCTGTACCGCATCTCCGACATCGTGTTGGGGGTGATATCGAACGTCTTCTACCAGGACCTGGGCTTTTCCAAGCCGGACATAGCGGCGGCGGTCAAGACCTTTGGGGTCATCGTCAGCATTGCAGGGGGGTTTTTGGGCGGCATTCTGGCGACGCGCTTGGGGGTGATGCGCTCGCTGTGGTGGGGGGCGGTGCTGTCGGCCCTGACCAATCTGGGGTTTGTTGCGCTGGCTCTGGCCGGGCCGCAGCGGCCCTTCCTGTACGCGGTGGTGGCGGCGGACAATCTGGCGGCGGGGTTTGCCAGCGCGGCATTCGTCGCCTTTTTGTCCAGCCTGACGCAGGTGCGCTTCACGGCGGTGCAATATGCCATTTTCAGCTCGCTCATGACGCTGCTGCCCAAGGCCCTGGGGGGCTACTCCGGTGGCATGGTCGATGCATTGGGCTACCCCGGGTTCTTCGTGCTGACCGCGGCCCTGGGGCTGCCCGTGCTGCTGCTGGTGACATGGGCTGGGCGGCGCCTCCCCCAAACAGGGGAGGCTGCGCGGGGCGTTTCGAACGCACAATAGCGGTTGGATGCTGTCACACGCCCTCGCGCCCTGGCCCCCCTACAACAACATTGATCGGGGCCCAAGTCGGGCGACCGACACAGCCCCGGAGTTGGCCGGGGCGTGTCGGTGGCGCTTGCTGCGGCAAGACGCAGAGGCTGCCTGTCCGCTGCGATCATTCACCGAATCCCAACGACGTCCTGTGATGGACTTTGGCCGCCGCGACTCGACCCCGGCGGCTTTTTTCTGCGGGTCTCGATGGCTCTGGGCGCAGCCGGGCGGGGGGCGCTCAGGTCGGCGCCGGACGGGGTACCGGACGCGGGCGGCCCTGCTCGTCGATGGCCACATAGGTCAGCGTCGCTTCGGTTACCTTCACGCATTGGTAGTGGGGGCGCTGGCGCTCGGCCCACACCTCCACCTGCACCGTGATCGAGGTGTTGCCGATGCGCACGATGGAGCCGTAGAAGCTGAGCAGGTCCCCGACCTTGACCGGTTGCTTGAACAGGAACTGGTTGACGGCGACGGTGGCAAAGCGCCCGCCCATATGTCGCGCGGGGATGACGGATCCCGCCAGGTCCACCTGGGCCATGACCCAGCCGCCAAAAATATCGCCGTTGGCGTTGACATCCGCAGGCATCGGGATGACCCGCAGGACCAGCTCCTTGTCCTGTGGCAGGGCGGTGCTGGCAGCGGGCGCAGGGTCGATACTTGAAGGTACGATGGCGTCTTTCATGAACCCGATTGTCGATCATGCGTGAGCGCGTCATTGCGGGTGCTGCGCCGAAAGCCCAGCCCATTGTCGCCGCGTCGGCGCGCAGCGACGGCCAAACATTGCGCCGGTTGTTGCCATATTTGTGGGAATACCGTTGGCGCGTGGCCGCAGCCCTGACTCTGATGGTGGGGGCCAAACTGGCCACGGTGGGTGTGCCGCTGCTGCTCAAGGAATTGGTGGACGCCCTCACGCCGCTGCCGGGCCTGTCCGCGCAGGCCACGGGGCTGCTCGTGGTGCCGGTGGGGCTGTTGCTGGCCTATGGCGCGCTGCGGCTGTGCGCGACGCTGTTTGCGGAGCTGCGCGAGCTGGTGTTCCTCAAAGCCACCGAGGGGGCCACGCGCGCTATCGCGCTGCAGGTGTTTGCGCATTTGCATGCGCTGAGCCTGCGCTTTCACTTGGAGCGCCAAACCGGGGGCTTGACCCGCGACATCGAGCGCGGCACGCGCGCTGTACAGTCGCTGATTTCGTACTCGCTCTACAGTGTGGTGCCCACGCTGATTGAGGTGGCGCTGGTGCTGGCGTTGCTGGGTACCCGGTTCGAGGCGTGGTACGTCTGGACGACGGGTGTGGCGCTGGTGGCGTATGTGGCATTCACGGTCAAGGTGACCCAGTGGCGCACCGGCATTCGGCGCCAAATGAACGAACTGGAGTCGGCCAGCCAGGCCCGGGCGATCGATGCGCTGCTCAATTACGAAACGGTCAAGTACTTTGACAATGAGGCCTGGGAGGCGCGCCGCTATGCCGACAGCCTGGATCGCCTGCGGCGCGCGCGGGTGCGCACGCAATTCTCACTGTCCTTGCTCAACGCGGGCCAGCAGCTCATCATCGTCGTGGCTCTGGTGGCCATGCTGTGGCGTGCCACCGCTGCGGTCACCGAGGGGCGCATGACGCTGGGCGATCTGGTCATGATCAATGCCTTCATGATCCAGTTGTACCTGCCGCTCAATTTTTTGGGGGTGCTGTACCGAGAAATCCGCCAGAGCTTGACGGATTTGGGACGGATGTTCGATTTGCTGGAGCGGGAGTGCGAGGTGCGCGACGCCCCAGACGCGCGCGAACTGACCGTGACGCGTGCGCCGCAGGTGCGCTTCGAGGCGGTGCGCTTTGGCTATGAACGGGAGCGCGACATCCTGCACGGTGTGGATTTGGTCATCCCGGCCGGGCGCACGGTGGCGGTGGTCGGCCCCTCGGGCTCAGGCAAATCGACGCTGGCGCGCCTGTTGTACCGCTTCTACGACGTCGGCCGGCCAGGCGACGACGACGCGGCCCGCGCGGCGGCGGGGCGCATCACCGTGGATGGCCACGATGTGCGCCATGTCACCCAGGCCAGCTTGCGCCGTGCCATTGGCATCGTGCCGCAGGACACCGTTCTGTTCAACGACACCATCGAATACAACATCCGCTACGGGCGCCCCGACGCGACGGCCGATGAGGTCCGCGAGGCCGCGCGGGCGGCCCATATCCTGGACTTCATCGAGCGCTTGCCGCAGGGTTGGCAGACCGTGGTGGGCGAGCGCGGCCTCAAGCTCTCGGGCGGCGAAAAGCAGCGCGTCGCCATCGCGCGCACCTTGCTCAAGAACCCGCCGATCTTGATTCTCGACGAGGCCACGTCGGCCCTGGATTCGGCCAACGAGCGCGCGATCCAGGCCGAGTTGCGCCGTCTGGCGCGCGACCGCACGACATTGGTCATCGCCCACCGGCTGTCTACCGTGGTCGATGCGCATGAGATCGTGGTGTTGGAGCACGGCCGCATCGTCGAGCGTGGCCAGCACGCCGACTTG
>CALEDU010000159.1 GCA_937949455.1 uncultured Tepidimonas sp.
GAAGGTATCGGAATACCCGACCAGACGCCATTCGGGCCGTTGTTTCAACGCCCCTTCAACGAAGCGCAGGATGGACCGGTCGTCCTCGATGAGGTAGATCCGCACGACGTCAGATGACATGGCCCTATTGTGGCGAAACCATCCGCCCCTTGCCCTCCCCCAAACGGGGGAGGCTCACAGCTCACAGGGTGGCCTCTCCGCCATGCGCCCCCAGCACTCGGTCCTTAAGCCGAGCGAGCTGGTCGCGTACCCGTGCCGCCGCCTCGAACTCCAGGTTACGCGCGTGCTCGAGCATTTGCTTTTCCAACCGCTTGATCTCGCGCGCCAAGTCTTTTTCGTCCATTTCCTGGACCCAGGCAGCAGCGTTGCGCACCTCGGCTTGGCGCTGCGCCTGCTCGGCCGCTTTGTCGCTGACGACGCCGTCGATCAGGTCTTTGATGCGCTTGGTCACCCCGCGCGGCGTCACCCCGTGGGCCGCGTTGTACGCGAGTTGCTTGGCCCGGCGGCGCTGCGTCTCGTCGATGGCGCGGCGCATCGAGTCGGTGATGGTGTCTGCGTACAAAATGGCCATGCCGTTGAGATGGCGGGCAGCGCGGCCGATGGTCTGGATCAGACTGCGCTCGGCACGCAAAAACCCCTCCTTGTCCGCGTCCAGGATGGCCACCAGCGACACCTCGGGGATGTCCAGCCCTTCGCGCAGCAAGTTGATGCCCACCAGCACGTCGAAGGCACCCAAGCGCAGGTCACGGATGATTTCGACCCGCTCGACGGTGTCCACATCGGAATGCAGGTAGCGCACGCGCACGCCGTTTTCGCTCAGGTAATCGGTGAGTTGTTCGGCCATGCGTTTGGTCAAGGTGGTCACCAGCACGCGCTCGTCGCGCTCCACGCGCAGGCGGATTTCCTGCAACACATCGTCGACCTGATGGGTCGCGGGGCGCACCTCCAACACCGGATCGACCAGGCCCGTGGGGCGCACCACCTGCTCTACCACTTGGGATGAGCGGCGCAGCTCGTACTCGCCCGGCGTGGCCGAGACGAAGATCACCTGCCGCATGCGTTGCTCGAATTCCTCGAACTTCAAGGGACGGTTATCCAGCGCGCTGGGCAGGCGAAAGCCATATTCCACCAGCGTGGTCTTGCGCGCCCGGTCGCCGTTGTACATGCCGCTCAACTGCCCAATCATCACGTGGCTTTCGTCCAGAAACATCAGCGCATCGCGTGGCAGATAGTCGGTCAGTGTGCTGGGGGGCTCGCCGGGCGCAGCCCCTGACAGGTGGCGCGTGTAGTTTTCGATGCCTTTGCAGTGTCCCACTTCGACCAGCATCTCCAGATCGAAGCGGGTACGTTGCTCCAACCGCTGGGCCTCGAGCAGCTTGCCCATGCCCAGCAGTTCTTTCAGCCGCGCGTCGAGCTCCTGCTTGATGCCTTCTACCGCCTGCAGCACTTGCTCGCGCGGGGTCACATAGTGGCTGCTGGGGTAGATGGTAAAGCGCGGCAGCTTGTGCTGGATGCGCCCGGTCAGCGGGTCGAACAGGGCCAGCGACTCCACCTCGTCGTCAAAAAGTTCGATGCGCACCGCCAGCTCGGAATGCTCGGCGGGAAAGACGTCGATGGTGTCGCCACGCACGCGGAATTTGCCGCGCACGAACTCTTGCTCGTTGCGCTGGTACTGCATGCGCACCAGTTGTGCAATGATGTCGCGCTGCCCTAGCCGGTCGCCGGTGCGCAGCGTCAGGATCATGCGGTGGTAGTTCTCGGGCTTGCCGATGCCGTAGATGGCGCTGACGGTGGCAACGATGACGACGTCGCGCCGCTCCAACAAGCTTTTGGTGCAGGACAGGCGCATCTGCTCGATGTGCTCGTTGATCGCGCTGTCCTTCTCGATATACAGGTCCCGCTGCGGGACATAGGCCTCGGGCTGATAGTAGTCGTAATAGCTGACGAAGTATTCGACTGCATTTTTGGGAAAGAACTCGCGGAATTCACTGTAGAGCTGCGCGGCCAGCGTCTTGTTGGGGGCGAACACGATGGCTGGCCGCCCTAGCCGCGCGATTACATTGGCCATGGTGAAGGTTTTTCCCGAGCCCGTCACCCCTAGCAGGGTCTGGAAAGCTTCGCCGTCCTGCACCCCTTCGACCAGCCGAGCAATGGCTTGCGGCTGGTCCCCAGCCGGCGGATAGGGCTGATACAGCTCGAACGGCGAGCCGGGAAAGGTCACGAACGCCCCAGCAGCGGCCTGGCTGCCCTGAGTGGCAGCATCGATGATCGTCTCGGTGGTCATGGCAGCGGGCCGAGGGTGCACCCCGGCTAAAATTTCGGATTATCCAATCGCCCCCAAAGGATTGCACATGTCGCTCTTCTCCGCTGTCGAAATGGCCCCCCGCGACCCCATCTTGGGCCTGAACGAACAGTTTGCTGCGGACACCCGCCCCAACAAGGTCAACTTGGGCGTCGGTGTCTACTACGATGACAACGGCAAGCTGCCACTGCTGCAGTGTGTGCAGGCAGCCGAGCGGCACCTCATGGAAAAGCCCGCCCCGCGCGGCTATCTGCCCATCGATGGCATGCCGGCTTACGTCAACGCAGTCAAGGCCCTGGTGTTTGGTGCCGACAGCGAGGCCGTACGCAGCGGCCGTGTGGCCACGGTACAAGCGCTGGGCGGCACAGGCGGTCTGAAGATTGGCGCCGACTTTCTGAAAAAGCTCACCCCGGCCGCCAAGGTGCTGATCAGCGACCCGAGCTGGGAGAACCACCGGGCCCTGTTTGCCCACGCTGGCTTTGCGGTCGATACCTATGCCTACTACGACGCGGCCAGGCGCGGCGTGAACATGGAAGGCATGCTGGCCAGCCTGCGCGCGGCCGATGCGGGCACCATCGTCGTGCTGCACGCCTGCTGCCACAACCCCACCGGCTACGACCTGACGCCCGAGCAGTGGGACGCCGTCGTAGACGTGGTGCGCGAGCGCGGCCTGGTACCCTTCCTCGACATGGCCTACCAGGGCTTTGGCCACGGCATCGTCGAGGACGGTGCGGCGGTGGGCAAGTTCGTCGCGGCTGGACTGGATGTGTTCGTCTCCACGTCGTTCTCCAAGAGCTTTAGCCTGTATGGCGAGCGCGTCGGCGCGCTGTCGGTGGTGTGTGCCAACAAGGACGAGGCCGACCGCGTGCTGTCGCAACTGAAGATCGTCGTGCGCACCAACTACTCCAACCCTCCCACACATGGTGCCGCCGTGGTGGCGCAGGTGCTCAACACGCCTGAGCTGCGCGCGTTATGGGAACAGGAGCTGGGCGACATGCGCACCCGCATCAAGGCCATGCGCCAGCGGCTGGTGGATGGATTGCGCGCAGCAGGTGTGCGGCAGGACATGTCCTTCATCACCCAGCAGATCGGCATGTTCAGCTACTCCGGGCTGACCCAAGCACAAATGGTGCGTCTGCGCACCGAGTTTGGCGTCTATGGCACCGACACAGGCCGCATGTGCGTGGCTGCCCTCAACAGCCGCAACATCGACGACGTCTGCCGATCGATCGCAGCCGTCCTCTGATCCGCACGACTGTCCCCGAGGCGACGCGGCCTCGGGGTTCGACCGCATGGCGTGAGAGGAGACTTCCTGTTATATTTGTTGCACTGCAACATAGACGACCGATGCCATGCTCTATCACCTGTACGAAGCCCAGCGGGCTTTGATCGAGCCGTTCTCCGACTTCGCGCTGGTGACGGCCAAGCTGTTTGCCAATCCCGCTTCGCCCTTGGCGCAGGCGCCGTTTTCGCAGCGCGTCGCGGCCGCCTATGACCTTCTACACCGCCTGGGCAAGGACTATGAAAAGCCCGAGTTCGGTATCCGCAGCGTGGACATCGGCGGGGTATATGTGGCGATCGACGAACGGGTGGAGATCCACAAACCCTTCTGCGAGCTGCGGCGCTTCAAGCGCTACTGTGACGATGCCCAGACGCTGCTGCGCCTCAAGGAGCAGCCGGCGGTGCTGATCGTCGCGCCGCTATCGGGACACTACGCGACGCTGCTGCGCGATACCGTGCGGACCATGCTGCGCGACCACAAGGTCTACATCACCGACTGGAAGAACGCCCGTCTCGTACCCCTGAGTGAGGGCGAATTCCACCTGGACGACTATGTCAACTATGTGCAGGAGTTCATCCGCTACCTGCAACGGCAATATGGCAACTGCCATGTGATGAGCGTGTGCCAGCCCACGGTGCCGGTGTTGGCCGCCGTGTCGCTGATGGCCAGCCGTGGCGAGAAGACCCCGCTGTCGATGACCATGATGGGCGGCCCGATCGACGCGCGCCGCTCCCCCACGGCCGTGAACAATCTGGCCATGCAGCGCAGCTATGCGTGGTTCGAGAACAACGTGATTTACCGTGTACCGGCAGGCTTCCCGGGCGAGGGGCGGCGCGTCTATCCGGGGTTTTTGCAACATGCCGGCTTCATTGCGATGAACCCGGATCGCCATGTCAACAGCCACTACGACTATTTCAAGCACTTGGTCCAGGGTGACAACGAGAGCGCGGAGGCTCACCGCCAGTTTTACGACGAGTACAACGCGGTGTTGGACATGGATGCCAACTATTACCTGGAAACCATCCGCACGGTGTTCCAAGAGTTCAAACTGGTGCACGGCACCTGGGACGTGCGGGCGCCCGACGGCACGCTGGAGCGGGTGCGCCCGCAAGACATTCGGAACACGGGCCTGCTGACGGTCGAAGGTGAGTTGGACGACATCTCGGGCAGCGGTCAGACGCGAGCGGCACATGACCTGTGTACCGGGATCGAGCCCCACGAGCAGCAGCACTTCGAAGTCGCGGGGGCCGGCCATTACGGCATCTTCAGTGGGCGGCGCTGGCGCGAGAAGGTCTACCCCGTGGTGCGGGACTTCATCCTGGCGCACCAACCGCCGGCGGGTGGTGCCGATCTGGATGCCGCCCAGGCCGAGGCCGATTTGATGGCGTCTGCCATCCGCCGGGACGAGCCGGCGCCGACGCGCGGCCGTCGCCGCAAGATCGAACCGGGGGCATGAGCGCGGGTGACACACACGCCGGCGCCCCGACGCTGGCCGACCGCATCGACGCCACCCTGCCGCAGACGCAATGCACGCGCTGCGGCTATCCCGATTGCCGCCGCTACGCCGAGGCCATTGCCTGTGGCGAGGCCGATATCGACCGCTGTCCGCCGGGGGGTGAAGAAGGCGTGCGCCGACTGGCTGCACTGACCGGCCGCGCACCAAAGCCCCTGAATCCTGCCTATGGCACTGAGGGGCCGCTGGGTGTGGCCGTCATCGACGAGACATGGTGCATCGGCTGCACTTTGTGCATCAAAGCCTGCCCGACCGACGCCATCGTCGGCGCGCACAAGCGCATGCACACCGTGATCGAGCCCTACTGCACGGGCTGCGAGCTGTGTATCCCGGCGTGCCCGGTGGACTGCATTGCGATGGTCCCCATCAGCGGCGAGCGGTGCGGCTGGGCCGCGTGGACGCCCCAGCAGGCCAAGCAGGCCCGCGCTCGCTATCAAGCCCGCCTCGCCCGGCTGGCCCGGGAGGCCGACGAGCAGGCCGAGCGGCGCTTGCACAAGGCCGAGGCCAAGCTGGCCGACCTGCCGGCCCAGTCCAAGCACACTGACCCGGCCGTCCTCGACCGCAAGCGCGCCCTGATCGAGGCGGCCATCGCCAAGGCACGCGCGGCCCGCGCCGCGTCTTAGTCGAGCGTCCCTGCCACCGACGGCCCGGCCGCCAGCGCGCGAAAGGCCTGGATCACCTCGGCCGGGGCTTGCACCAGCTCGATCAAAACGCCCTCCCCGCCCACAGGAAACTCATCGTTGCCCTTGGGGTGGATGAAGCAGATGTCAAAGCCTGCAGCTCCCCGGCGGATGCCGCCTGGCGCAAAACGCACCCCTTGGGCGCTCAGCCATTCGACGGCGCGCGGCAGATCGTCCACCCACAGTCCGATATGGTTCAACGGCGTGGCGTGCACTGCAGGCTTCTTGTTCGGATCTAGCGGCTGCATCAGATCGACCTCGACCTTGAACGGACCGGTCCCGGTGGCGCAGATATCCTCGTCCACGGTCTCGCGTTCGCTGACAAAGGTACCGG